>JBAUTA010001407.1:0-5993 GCA_049581985.1 Kovacikia sp. | reverse complement strand
CCGGGAAACAGGGGGAAGTCGATGGTCCGGGGTCTAGTCTACAAGGGGTGGGCCTTTCCTTGGAGCCTCAACACTCGGTAAGCAAAGTTCAGCCCCTCGACTCAATTTCCCATTCCCCATTCAAACTTCCAACCCCTTCGCTCTCCCCTCTTCCCCCTCCCTCCGTCCCTCCACCCCTTCAAGATTGGGGGGAAGCCACCGATGTCTCTATTTTTTACGGTCGCGCAGAAGAGCTTGCCACTCTAGAACGCTGGGTAATTCACGATCGCTGCCGCCTGGTTGGGCTGTTTGGCATGGGCGGTATTGGTAAAACGGCATTGTCGGTAAAACTGGCAAAGCAATTGGTGGGGCGTCGGGCGGAAGAGGCCGTTGCTGCTCCTGGGGAAGTAGGGGAAAGTCTGGCGCTACCAGGCCCCCAGCCCAATCCCTTCACCCACGTCATCTGGCGATCGCTGCGCAATGCGCCGCCGATTCATGATTTGCTAGCAGATTTAATTCTGGCTCTTTCCAATCAGCGGGAAACGGTTTTGCCGGACGGTCTGGATCGTCGCATGCTGCGCTTACTGGAGTATCTGCGAAACTGCCGATGTTTGCTGATTTTGGACAATGGGGAAACGGTGATGCAGGCGGGCGATCGCAATGGCAGCTATCAGCCTGGGTATGAGGGCTATGGGCAGTTGTTGCGATGCGTCGGTGAAACCGATCATCAGAGTTGTCTGCTGCTGACCAGCCGGGAGAAGCCAAAGGGATTTGCACCCAGAGAAGGAGAGTCTCTGCCCGTTCGATCGCTGCAGGTAACGGGCTTAAATCCGACGATTGGGCGAGAATTATTTAACCTCAAAGGAACCTTTACAGGCTCACCGGAAAACTGGCAAGCGCTGATTAACCACTACTCTGGCAATCCCCTGGCATTGAAGATTGTGGCAACGGCGATCGCGGATTTCTTTGACGGTAGTATTGCTCAATTTCTGGAATTTACCCAACCGGGCAACTCCGTTTTTGGAGACATTCGGGATCTGCTGGCGCGACAGATCGGGCGACTCTCTACGCTGGAACAGAAGATCATGGTCTGGTTGGCAATTAATCGGGAATCCATTAGCTTTACCGAATTGCAGACCGATTGCATCCCCTCCGTATCGCCATCAGATCTTTTAGATACCCTGACTGCCTTAGAACGTCGCTCTTTGATTGAAAAGCGTGGTTCCTGCTTTACTCTTCAACCCGCCGTCATGGAATATATGACGGAAAGGCTGATTAACCAGGTGTGTGAAGAAATAGGCAATGGACAGGTAAATAGACAGGTCAATGGACAAATAAATGGACAGGTCAATGGACAGGTAGAAGTCAGGGAGCAAAGGGTAGAAAAACAGGGGGTAGCCACCAGGGGGCCGGGCGAAGGGAAAGAGGCGAAGAATTCTTCAACTCAACCCTCAACCCTCAACCCCCTCTGCCAGCCGTTATCCCTCCTCCGTTCCCATGCTCTGATCAAAGCTCAGACAAAGGATTTTATTCGAGACGCCCAAATTCGCTTAATTCTGAAACCGATCGCAGAACGGTTGCTGCTTTCCCATAGTCAGGCAGAACTCGACAGCCAACTCATGCAAATTCTGGCGGTATTCCGAGGCAAAGTAGCTCAGGAAGTAGGCTATCTCGGCGGGAATATCATTAACCTGCTTTGCCAGCTACAGGTGGACTTGAGCCAGCGTGATTTTTCCCACCTGATTATCTGGCAAGCCTATCTACGCCAGGTCACACTGCATCACACCAACCTGTCCTACTCCGATCTATCAAAGTCCGTCTTTACAGAGACTTTCAGCCAGATCCTGGCCGTTGCCTTCAGCCCCGATGGCAATTTCCTGGCTGCCAGCGATATCAGCTATGAAGTCCATGTTTGGCGAGTAACAGACGGCAAAAAGTTTTTGACCTGCAAAGCCAGTGATGGCTGGATGTGGTCCGTTGCGTTTAGCCCTGACAGTCGTCTGCTTGCCAGTAGTGCGAATGGCACGATTCATCTCTGGGATTTATTGACAGGCGTATCCGTTCAAACCATCCGTAGCTACACCAGTCGAATTTTTTCGCTTGCCTTCAGTCCCGATGGTTGTTTCCTCGCCAGTGGCAACGAAGACCACGAAATTCGGATTTGGAGTGTGGCAACGGGGGAGTTGATCGCAGTTCTTTCTGGACACACGGATGAAGTTCGCTCCGTTGCCTTTAGCCCCGATGGTTGCCTCCTCGCCAGCGGCAGTTACGATCGCACGATCAAATTGTGGGATATGGCAGGAGTTGGAAAGCAGCGGGTAGCGGGCAGCGAGCCACAGGTAGAACCGGAGACAGGCAGGCGGAGATACCGAGACAGGAAAAATTTTGAAATTCAAAATTCAAATTGCACCCTTCATCCTCCCTCTCTAAGCCTCCCACCTCCCACCCCCGGCCTCACCCTTACCGGTCATACCCACTGGGTCTGGTCCGTTGCCTTCAGCCCCGATGGCAAGACCTTGGCCAGCAGCAGCAGCGATTGCACCATCAAACTCTGGGACCCTCAAACAGGCCACTGCATTAAAACCCTGGTCGGACATACCCAACCCATCCGATCCCTTGTTTTCATCGATCCGTTGCAACCAGTCCAGGCAGTTGGGGACGAGGGTCAGCCCCAAGCCTCCCATCCCCCATCCCCCATCCCCCTCTCCCCAGTCCCCACCCGGTTGGCTGACGCTCACGCTAGCCCATCCCCCATCCCCCAGTTAGTCAGCGGCAGCGACGATCTCACCGTCCGACTCTGGAACAGCGAGGGTGACTGTCTGCGTGTTCTGCAAGGGCATACCAGTTGGATATCTGCCGTTGCCGTCAGCCCCGATGGGTGCCTGCTAGCAAGTGGCAGTGAAGATCAATCCGTTCGCCTTTGGGATAGCCGCACAAACCATTGCCTGAGGGTCTTGCAGGGCTATAACAGTGGCGTCTGGGCTGTTGCCTTTAGCCCTGACGGGCACACCCTGGTCAGCGGCGGGCAAGATCGGATGGTTAGAATCTGGACCTTGGCAGATAGCAGCCAGCAGGCGGCAGTCAAGGCTGATGGGGAGCATCGGTTGCCCCCTTCCTTTCTGCCCCTCTCCGGTCATGCCAGTTGGATCTGGTCCGTTGCTGTCAGTCCAGATGGGCAGGCGATCGCCAGTGGGAGTGAAGATGGCACCATCAATCTCTGGAAGGTTGCTGAAATTGGCAGGCAGCAGGTGGAAGAGGACACGGAAAGGGGGAGATACGGAACTGCGAAGAAGCCATACACTCAGTATTCTGCTGCAATGCAAAATACCTCAGATGCCATGCACCCCACCCGTGCGGCTGATGCCCCTAGCAGCCCCAAACCCACGCGTCTGGGAGGTCACACCCACGCCGTCTGGTCCGTTGCCTTTAGCCCTGACAGTCGGATCATTGCCAGTGGCAGCTTAGATGGCACCGTTCGGCTCTGGTGTCGGTTGACCGGGCAATGCCATCATGTTTTGCGCCAGCATCAAAGTGGGGTCTGGTCTGTGGCCTTTTCACCCATGGTGGATGCTGGCAAGGGCGATCGTCAGCTGCTTGCCAGTGGAAGTCAGGATCAAACCATCCGATTATGGGAAATAGTCCCTCACCGTTCCTCAAATCGCAGCAATGAGCACCAGCCCGAACTAGTTGTGCGGTTGCTTAAAACCCTGGAAGGGCATGTCAGTTGGATTCGCTGTATAGCCTTCAGTCCCAATGGCCAATTCCTTGCCAGCGGCAGTTCAGATGGCTCGGTGAAGCTATGGCTGGTCAATACGGGGGAATGCTTGCAAACCTTTGAGGCCCATTCAAGCTTAGTCCTGGCTATTACCTTTAGCCCTGATGGGCGAACCCTGACAACGGGAGGGGGCGATGGCACCATTAAGCTTTGGAATATATCAGAAGGCAGAAGGCAGGAAGTCGAAGGCAGGAGACAGAAGCTGGAGAACCAGGATAGCCCTCAGCACTTAGCCCTCAGTGCTCAGCCTGCAACTTCAATCCAAACCTCAAACCTCAAACCCTCCCTCCCACGTCCTACGCCCCACTCCCCATCTCCCACTCTCCTGATCACCCTCAAGGGGCATCATAAATGGGTTCGCTTCCTGGCCTACAGCCCATCGGGTAAGATGCTGGCTAGTTGCAGTCAGGATGGCTCCGTCAAGCTGTGGGATGCCCGTAGACTGACACTCTTCAATGGAGAACCGGATGCCTGCCTGGAAACATTGAGAGTTCCTCGACCTTACGAGGGCGCGGATATTACGGGTCTAAAAGGCTTATCTGAAGCCCAGAAAGAAACTTTAAAGATTTTGGGAGCAGTGGATTAACAGGGAGTGCCCTGGGGAAGATTTTCGGAAGACTCTAAGAAGCAGAACCTTCAGAACCTGCACCAACCAAACTGTCTGTCGTTGTTGTGGCAGAACGCTCGCGATCGAGGCGACGCTTTCTGGCATAGAGCTGAATCGTGACTCCCATTGCTACTACCATGGCGACAATACCCCAGGCAAGTGCATCCGTGGGCAAATTATTCTTAAACACAGCCAACATGACGACCAGGACGAAAAAGACAGTTGGCAATTCATTAAACCAGCGAAAATGCTGACCTGTCATCTTGCAGTCATTGGCTGCCAGCTTCTTCATAATTCGCTTGCAGTAGTGGTGATAACCCACCAAAAAAACAACCAGAGCAATCTTGATGTGCAGCCAGGGTTGCTTTAATATATCGGGTTCTGTTGTAACCAGCCCAATTGCCATGGCAATGGTCAGCACCATGGCTGGGGTCATGATAATGCTATAGAGCCGCTTCTCCATAATCTGATACTGGTTCTTCAGGATACTACGGGCAGGTTCCGGTTGTTCATTCGCTTCAGCGTGATAAACAAACAGCCGGGGTAGATAAAACATTCCCGCAAACCAGCAGACAAACCCAACGATATGAAATGCTTTGAACCAGCTATATGCCATGAAAAGACCCTCTTTAAATTTTAAATTTTGGATTTTGGATTTTGGATTTGGATGGTTGCGACCCTAGTCCAATACTCAAAATTCAAAATCGCTAGACAGCACTTTTAAACAAACTATCTAAATAAACCCGTGCAGCCCGGCGATCGCAATCTCCATTTTGCAACAAAAAGAGGGACAGTGCAGCAGCAAACAACCGATCCTGATCCCAATCAGGATGACTTTCTAGATAGCAGGTAATTGCTATGTGAAGCTCTTCAGGAATTTCTGCCAGGATGCTAACGGTTGTAGCCATTGAGAACCTCAGGTATTGCTAATGCAAATGGGGAATGCAGGGAACGCGGAAGCTCTACCTCGTACCCTATCAAGGGCAGGCAGGCACAAAAAACACAGCACTGTGGTTCTTCTCAGTAGCTAGGTGTAATTAAACTAAAGGTGATTTTGGGAGTGGAGAGGGAAAAATCCTCTGCCTGAGGACATTTTCCCCATCCCCCTGCTGATCATCCATTACGCCTACTTACTGCTCTAGAACTTGCTGATTACCCGCTTCCGAACCATAAATAACTTCGGATGGTTTCAGCCCACAGCGCTTTATTGGGTAAGTGCTTCATTCTGTTCGTGCCTGGGCAAACTTGTCAATGCGTCGAATTGTTGCAAACTGCTGCAAGCAAGAAAACAGCCCACAGAGGAATCGGGTTTTGAAGCCGATCCCCGTTACATAACTTTACGAAATCGAGTATTTTCTCCCTGTACCTGGATGAGATCGGCAAACTCTCTCCAAAAACACAAAAGCCTGATTTCTCCGCTTAACTCTGTGGAAAAAGGTCGTTAACCTGTGGAAAAGGTCGGGTTAATCTGTGGAAAGCCTGTGGAAAGTCTGTGGAATCCGTGGGGAAAACTCCTGTTAAAGATAAGAATTGCAAACAAGTTGAAAAGTCAGGATTTTTGAATATCTGTAACGTCTAAATGCCGCTGAAGGGATAAGGCTGGGGCAGAAAGTCAAACCCTTCCCTCCCCTT
>JBAUTA010001406.1:0-5984 GCA_049581985.1 Kovacikia sp. | reverse complement strand
GACCAAAACTTTCGTTTTGGAGGGGGCCCCAGATTGCAAAATTTAGTGTTGCAACACTATCGGCGATCTGCCATTTTCCCGTAACTGGTTGTTTTGACCTTTGGGGACTACCCTAGTAAGCAGGTGGACGCATTTAAATGCCCCCACCTGCTTGACTTATGCCAATTTTAAAGAGCAACCCCAATAGATAGCGACGGGGTTTAGGGGTTTTGCTGTGGGCGCAGTTTGACTGAGACGGTGGAGCCCCTGACTGGGTACGAAGCCCCCCTCCGCACCCCTGATTCTTTAAATTGGTATGATTTAGTACCCCTACTTCATTGCTGAAATGATTCTCGTTATCGATAACTACGACAGCTTTACCTATAATCTGGTGCAGTATTTAGGCGAGTTGGGAGCAGAATTTGCGATCGCAGCGGATATTCAGGTCTATCGCAATGATCAAATCTCGCTAAGCCAAATTCGCCAGCTTCAGCCAGATGCCATTGTCATCTCTCCTGGGCCAGGACGCCCTGAAGATGCGGGCATTTCGATGGAGCTGATTCGGCAACTGGGCCCCGAATTGCCAATTTTGGGCGTTTGCTTAGGGCACCAAAGCATCGGGCAGGTGTTTGGCGGCAATATTGTTTCTGCGCCCATCTTGATGCATGGTAAGACATCTCAGGTGAGTCATACGGAAACTGGAGTTTTCCAGGGATTAGACAATCCGTTGACCGCTACCCGCTATCATAGTTTGGTGATTGATCGGCAAGCTTTTCCTGAAGTACTGGAAATTACCGCCTGGGTTGATGACGGCACGATTATGGGTGTGCGTCATCGGCAGTATCCCCATATTCAGGGAGTGCAGTTTCACCCGGAAAGTATTTTAACTGAATCGGGTAAACAGCTATTGAGGAACTTTCTAGCGTCAATCAGTGATGGAATAGGGCGTAGGGCGTAGGGTTTAAGACAGGATAGGAGCTAATCAATCAAGGACAAAACGGTTTTTTATGCTTGATCCTTCATCCTTTATCCTTTGCCCCTATACCCTGTACCCTGTAATCTTGAGTGGTTCGATGTGAGGAGACTATGAGACGGCGGCGATTGATGCGCTACGCGGGAGTAAGTTTACTGTCAGCTGTAGGAATGGGGGTTGCCTCCCGGTTGGAGCCATCTCAGGCTCAGACAGCAGGACTTTCGATTCAATGGCTAGGTCATACTTGTTTCCTGTTTACAGGAAGTGGGGTGCGCATACTGGTGAACCCCTTTCGGGCTCTGGGTTGTACGGCAGGATACCGGGTTCCCAAGGTTGCGACGGATCTGGTGATGATTAGTAGCCAACTTCTCGATGAAGGGGCGGTGGAGATTGTCCCTGGAAATCCTCGCTTGCTTTATGAACCTGGGGTTTATCAGGTAGGCAAGTTACGGCTTGAGGGAATTCGCATGGATCACGATCGCCTGGGCGGTCGTAGATTTGGCACCAATGTGGCCTGGAAGTGGAATCAGGGGGGCATTAATCTGCTCCATTTGGGCGGGGCGGCGGCTCCCATTTCAGTCGAGCAAAAAATCTTGATGGGTCGCCCAGATGTGTTGCTGCTTCCCGTTGGGGATGGACCTAAGGCCTATTCGCCGGCGGAGGCGAAGCAAGCCATCGAGACACTCAATCCAAAACTTGTGATCCCCACCCATTACCGCACGCAGGCAGCAGCTAAAGAGGGGTGCGAACTGGTTTCTGTGGATCAATTCCTTTCCTTAATGGGTGGAACCCCGATTCGTCGAGGTGGGGATGTGATCAACCTCCGATCGGGAGACTTGCCAGCTAAGGGAATGGCGATTCAGGTGATGAGTTATCGGTTTTCTTAAGACAGACGGGCAGGGGTGAGAGGTGAAGCCATAGAAGCCGCTCGTAAGATCGGGGTATCCAAGTTAGCGGGGGCAGGGCAAGGGATATGCGGAAGGATATTTCTCCTTCTCAAACAGGGGAGCAGTTTCGCCGCCTTCAGGCAGAGTTGCGCAATCGCTGGCAAACGGTTGAGTTGTTTGACAGCAGTGATGCGGATATCATTGTCGTCCCTTCACTTAGCCTCGATCAGCGGGAACTCATGAAGATTGAGGGAGTTCACCACTACGAAGAGCGGCTGCTGTTTTCCCTGATTCGCTTGCGGAATCCGCGCACGCGGCTGGTTTACATTACCTCTCAGCCCCTGCATCCCAGCGTTATCGATTACTACCTGCAACTGCTGCCGGGAATTCCTTTTTCCCACGCCCACGATCGCCTGCTGTTGCTTTCAACCTACGATTCTTCACTCAGCCCCCTGAGCCAAAAGGTTTTGGATCGCCCCCGTTTAATTGAGCGGATTCGTCAGGCTGTGGTTCACGATCGCTCCTATATGATTTGCTTCAATTCGACAGCAGCAGAGCGGGAGTTATCCGTAAAATTAGACATTCCGCTTTATGCCCTTGATCCTGACCTATTGCAGTGGGGCACTAAGAGCGGTAGCCGCCAAATCTTTGCCGAAACAAGGGTGCCGTTCCCAGACGGAAGCAATGATATTTGGACTGTAGAGGATTTAGCGATTTCAACCGCAGAACTGTGGGAGCACCAGCCCGACTTGAAGCGCGTCGTCGTCAAACTCAACGAGGGGTTCTCTGGCGAGGGCAATGCCCTTCTGGATCTGCGTCCGATTCAAGAATTTGCGCCTGGGGCTGCTTCCCATTCAGAGCGGGTCAGGAAACTAAAAGGGCAATTTGCGTCTCTTCACTTTGAGTCTAAGAGCGAAACCTGGGAAGGCTTTGGTAGCCGGATTCCTGAGTTGGGAGCGATCGTTGAAGCGTTTGTGGAAGGAAAGGAGAAGCGATCGCCCAGCGTCCAGGGGCGCATTACTCCCATGGGAGATGTTGAAATTATCTCAACCCACGACCAAATCCTGGGAGGTCCCAGCGGACAAATTTATTTAGGATGCCGCTTCCCAGCCGATGAGGCTTACCGCTTGTTGCTAGAAGACTGGGGGCTACGAATTGGCAGAAACCTGGCCGAAAAGGGAGCTATGGAGCGGTTTGGCGTTGATTTTATCGCCGTTCATCAGCCTGATCAACCAGGCAAACCAACGTGGGATTTACAAGCGATCGAGATCAATCTGCGTAAGGGTGGCACGACCCATCCGTTTATGACGTTGAAATTTTTGACCAATGGGCGATATGAACCGTCCAGCGGTTTGTTTTACAGCCAGCAGGGGCGAGCCAAATATTACATCGCGACAGATAACCTGCAAAAAGACCGCTACCGGGGACTGTTACCCAACGACCTGATGGATATCATTGCTTTACATCAACTCCATTTTGATACCAGCACTGAAACGGGAACCGTGTTTCATCTGATGGGGTGTCTGTCGGAGTTTGGCAAATTGGGACTGACCAGTATTGGCAACTCACCCCAACAGGCTGAAGAAATTTATCAGCGTGTCATCAAAGCACTGGACGAGGAAACCCGGCCTGTGCCAGAGGAAAGCAGAGCAAACCATGTTTTTAGCCTGCCCATGGGCTGGTAAATTCAGCCCTCAGCCTCACCCCTGTGAATCATGAGAGGTCTCAGATGAATCGTGAAAGGTCTCAGAATGGGGAGTCAGGGTAATCAAATCCTCAATGTTGCGCAGCATCGTGGCGCAGATAGCATCCAGAGGAAGGTCATTAGGATCCCGCCCAAAAGGATTTTCGATTTCAATCCCAATTTCCTCAATTCCAAACAGGGTAAAGCTAATCAATACCACAAGTGGACCAGTCCACCACCCTAGACTACCGACCATTTGAAAGGGTAAGGAAAGGCAATACAGCAGCAGCAGTTGCTTGAGATGAATGGCGTAGGCTAGGGGCATCGGTGTTTTCAAGATCCGTTCACAACTGCCCAAGGCATCAACCTTAAGATCGAGCAGCCTGTGCATTGCGGCGAGCTGATAGACGTTAAGTAGGTTCCGTTCATATTGCTGCTGCAGATAATCGCCAATCCAAAAGGCAATTTCCAGCGGTGGATGATTCATATGCTTAAGCTTGAGCACTTGGGCCCTGGGCAGGAGTGCTTCTAGTTCCCCATTAATGGGTTCTTGCCTGAGGTGTAGCTTAGTGGCAACGCAAAAGGCCACCAGCATTCGAAGAGTGACAATTTTTTGTTCCCGATCGCCCGGTTCTTTGATATCAATCGCAATCCAGATTTGGCGTGCCAGATTACGGACCGTGTTAACCAGGGTGCCCCAACATTTTCGTCCTTCCCAAAACCGCTCGTAGGCAGTATTGGTACGAAAGACCAGCAACAGACCCAACACAATATTAGGAATTAAACTTGCCAGCACTGGCAAGGCAACCGACACCTGAAAGTAAGATAAAACCGAAATCAACACCCCAAAAATGCCGCAAAAGGCAGTTCGACCAAATACTGCCGGAAGCACCGATCCCTTTAACTGGAGAGCAACTTGAAACCAGCGCCTACGCTCTGAACTCATGCACTTTCCAACCAATTAGGATGACTCAGGATCACGGATTAAATAAATACCGAAACTTGTACGGGCGGGTCTTACAGTCAAACCATCGGCTCTACGAAGATAGGGGCAAGGCCGCCCCTGAACAATTCTAGACCTTAGGAGATTTCTAGCAAACAAAATACTCGTAGCTACTGATACCAATTTAAATAGCGAACAGGGCAGATTGGGGACGGGGTGCAGGGGTGGAATCCCTGGTTGGGGGCGAAGCCCCCACATCCCCATCTGTAACCTTCATATTTTAAATTGGTATGACTAGTAGAGTGCGGCGCAAATTTAGCTACCGTAGAGCGGGCATCTTGCCCGCGCAGGCTAGAAGCCTGCTCTACAAACGGTAGGCGTATTTCCGCCCATCCCTACTAGTGTGGCAAATCATAAATTTTGCCACACTAATCAGGCCCGCAATGGGAATGGCTTTCTCTGTCTGCATGCGGGCTGAAAAAGCTTGTGAGAAGCTGGATCATCCTTTGTCCGATCGAGGTGCGCTGCGCGTTAGTGGCCCGATCGTAACTGGAATAGGCATCTTTAAACCGTCCCAGTCGTTGCAGGGCCACGCCCCGAAACGTCCAGGCTTCCTCATTCTGAGGGTTAATGGCAAGTGCCCGATCGCAGCTTTCCAGCGCTTCCTGGTAGCGTTCCAGATAAATTAGCACAACTCCCCGGAACGTCCAGGCTTCAAAGTTTTCTGGATTCAGCTCGATGGTTCGGTCAAAACTGCGCAAAGCTTCCCCATGGTGCCCCAGATTGGCCAGGGCATCCCCTCGACCATACCAGGCGTGCTCGTTATCTGGCTGGAGTTGAATCGACCAGTTATAGAGGTCGATCGCTTCCTTATAGCGCTTTTCATCGAGCAATGCCGAACCCTCAAGATGTTGGGGCGCACCTGGGTTCGATTTTGCCTCAATAGCCCTGTTCGTAATTAGCAATTGTCGTTCCATAATATTCAGGTAGCAAACATCAGCATTCATCGGTACCGAGTTTTTATCACCGCTCTCGATATTGCAGAAACTGGTAGAGCCACCACAAGGAACTTATTTAAACCCGGAACTCTGACACCCTATCAGATTGTTCACAGGTATTGTAAGCTCCTCTAAAACTAACAAATTAAATCGTAATGAATCATTTCAATTTTGGCTTACAGGCGTGTTCCACTTAGGAAAGTGGTGGTTTAATATAGTTGCTTTTTCAATAGTTTTATTAAGGAAAATAACGCCATTAAACTAAGAGAACTCTAAAGCACCATAGATCCGGGCATGCTGAGCAAAGTGCCAGCGTCGTGAAACATACCGATGTATCGCCACGCAGGAGATACTTCGCTTCTCTGGGCAGATTGATTACTGTAATCACTTCTTGACAGGGGTTTTCAATCTAAAATCTAAAATCTATAGCTGTCGCCAGTTTGATCAGGACAGAGGATTAAGGGGGGAGTGGGGGCGTTGCCCCTAGCCAGGGGTTCCACCCCTGCACCCAGTCCTAACC
>JBAUTA010001405.1:0-3871 GCA_049581985.1 Kovacikia sp. | reverse complement strand
CGGGTGAGTTGACCCAGCTTCATAGCTGGATTAAATCTGAGATTGGCACAATCCCCCCTGCCCAACGCAAACTGGTCACGACTCACGAGGCTTTTGGCTATTACTCCAAAGCCTATAGTATTCCCATTGAAGGGGCACTTCAGGGCATTAGTACGGAGGAAAAAACCACCCCTACACGGGTTAAGGTTCTGGTGAAAACCATTGAGGCTGCGAAGGTGCCTACGATTTTTGCGGAAACCGCGATTAACCCTAAGTTGATTGAGTCCGTTGCAAAGGAAGCAAACGTGAAAGTTTCTGATCAGGCCTTATCTGGCGATGGGTTGGGGGCAGAGGGCACGACTTATCAACAGATGTTGATTGGCAATACCAAGGCGATCGTAGAAGGGTTAGGGGGGAACTACACCCCCTTTCAATTCAAACCCTAAGGGTGAAGCTCCCCGCAGGGGGCATCATCACCCCAGACTCGAAACGTGGGTCAGGGGGTTCGGTTGGCTGAAACCCCCACTCATCGCCCCAGATAGCAATGGCAATCGGGTTTTTCCAGTAAAGATTCTACTAAGGCATTCAGGGCAGTTGCGGCTAATAGCCCACCACCCAAGGTGCCTTCAAGGGTGATAAAAGCGACTCCAGACTGCATCAGCTTGCGCTTGGCGGCGGGGGCGTGGCTAAAGCCGATCGGCATCCCAATTACCAGGGCGGGTTGAATCGTTCCCTGGGAAATTGCCCTACAGGCGGCTAGCAGCACCGAAGGCGCATATCCCACCACCAATACGCTACCTTTGGGTAACTGGTATAACTGATCTTTCCAGGTGTTATCCTGCCAAAATGCCTGTTCTGCTTCCGCTGCGCTGGTAATGTGGGGATTGTTGATCAAAACCTGGGTCTGACAGCCCAGATGCGCCAGTCGGGTCTGATCGATCGCCCCCGCCACAACGCGCATATCCACCACAATCTGAGTACCGGATTTAAGCGCCTCCCGACTGGCGGTAAGCGCCTGGTTCCCCAGACGGATGAACTGGGCCAGACTCACATCTCCACAGGCCAGCACCAATTTAGAGATCAGATCTACCTCAACTTCAGAGCGATCGGACAGGTCTGGCAACAACCGTTGTAGCGATTCTTGAAAGGCCTCAGGGTGGGCATGAACCTGGTCATCCAGGCTCCTCCATAGTTGCTCTAAGCTGCCGAATCCTACCTGAGTTTCAATTTCCAGCAGTTTCAACTGGGAAAGCACTTCAGCCTGCAGCGTTTGACAGTGCCGATCGCGTCCCAGCAATCCTTCCAGCGCTGATGCGGTCTGTCTCAGTTGGGCCATTTGTTGAATGATGGTGTGATACTGCTGCTGAAGTTGCTCCATTAAAGCGTCTGGTTCCGCTTGCGGCTCTAGATCCAGCAGTTTTTGAATATGGGAGAGCTGGAACCCTTGCTGCTTCAACGCCACAATTTTTTGCAGGCGTTGCACATCGTGGTGCCTGTAGAGGCGGTAGTTGCCGGCCGATCGTTCGGGTTGCGGCATCAACCCCAACTGGTGATAGTGGCGCACCATGCGCGGTGTAATCCCACCACCGACCGTATTGGTGAGGTCCTTGATCGTGAAATAGGAATCAGCTAAACCGTACATTATCCCAATTTGAAAGAATATAGCCCTTTTCCAGGGTGTGAGGCACAGTAGGGCGCGAAGCATCCTCACTGTACCTCATAGTTCTGTCACCCAAGTGCAAACCGCTATAGCCTGGTTCCTCTCAGCGATCGCTTGCTTGACATTAACACTAATGTCAAGGTTTAACCTCAAGGAAGAATTGACTGGATAAATCATGACCTCTGTTTCCCGGTTAACCCAATTTTCTAGAGAGCATCCGGATACTGTCGCAGCTTTGCTGTGTGGGGCACTCTTACTCTTGGGTTGGATTGCCCTGCACCTGAACTGGATTGGACTGGCCCTCCTGCTACTACCTGCTGCCTATATTGTTGGGGGCTACGAAAGCGCCCGTGCAGGCTTAACCACGCTCCTGGAAGAAAAAGAACTGGATGTGGACTTGCTAATGATTGTGGCAGCCTTAGGAGCAGCCGGACTGGGTCTATGGCGCAGGGAGTATTTTTTGATCATAGATGGGGCCGTCCTGATTTTGATCTTTGCCATCAGCGGAGCCCTGGAAGGATATGCGATGCAGCGCACCGATCGCAGCATCCGCAGCCTGATGAGCCTGACTTCCGACACGGCCAGAGTGTTATTGCATGGGAAGGAGGAGCTGATTCCCATCAGTAAATTGGAACTGGGCGATCAGATTGTGGTTAAGCCAGGAGAGCTGATTCCAACCGATGGGGTGATTTTGGAAGGGTCCAGTACCCTGAACCAGGCTGCGATTACGGGAGAGTCCGTCCCGCTTGAGAAAACCGTTGGGAATGAGGTGTTTGCTGGAACCCTCAATGGTTACGGTGCCTTAAAGCTCAAGGTGCATCAACCGCCAGAGAGTAGCCTGATTCAGCGGGTGATTCGGCTGGTGGAGCAAGCCCAAACAGAGAAGCCCCCTTCCCAGCAGTTTATCGAAAGGTTTGAACGGGTCTATGCCAAAGTCATTGTGCTGACTGGCATTTTGCTGATGCTTCTGCCGCCCTTTTTACTTAACTGGGATTGGGAAACCGCGATTTATCGGGCATTGATTTTTCTGGTGGTGGCGTCGCCCTGTGCGTTAATGGCGGCAATTATGCCAACGCTGTTGTCGGGCATTGCCAATGGCGCAAGGCAGGGTATTTTGTTCAAAAATGGTGGTCAATTGGAGCTTGTTGGCAAGGTGCGGGCGATCGCCTTCGACAAAACCGGCACCCTCACCACGGGACAATTGCATGTTTGCGATGTGGTTCCGGCACCTGGATGCATTCCCACGGAAGTCTTGCAAATTGCCGCAGCGCTGGAATCCTCCTCAGAACATCCAATTGGAGCAGCGATCGCCCAGGCAGCACAGGATTTGGAATGGACTCGTGCCAGCGAGGTTCAGTCCTATCCAGGACAGGGCATTACAGGGGTATACCATCATCAGAAAGTATTCGTTGGCAATTCAAATTTCGTCCAACAAGCAGTCTCCCATCTGCCTGATGAACTGGTCCGATTAGCAGTCTCCTTAGAGCGGGCCGGAAAAACGGTCGTCTGGGTTGCCCAAGCGGAACAAATCACTGGGCTGATTGGGGTTGCTGATCAGGTGCGCCCTGAAGCCGCAGGTGCGATCGCCCAACTCAAAAAGCTGGGTGTCGAGCAACTGATCATGCTCACAGGGGACAACAAACAAACGGCTAACAGCGTTGCTCAGGCCGTTGGCGTTGATCAGGTGTATGCCCAACTGCTGCCAGAAGATAAGTTACAGATTATCCGTCAGCTGCAAAAGCGTTACCAGATTGTCGCCATGGTTGGCGATGGAATTAACGATGCCCCTGCTCTGGCTCAAGCTTCGGTCGGCATTGCCATGGGCGTTACGGGAAGTGATGTGGCCCTGGAAACGGCTGATATTGTGTTGATGGCGGATCGGTTAGAAAAACTTGCTGCTGCGGTGCAATTGGGTCGTCGATCGCAGAGAGTCATCAAACAAAACATCCTCTTTGCACTCAGCTTTATTATGATGCTCCTGGTTGCTAACTTCGCAGGGGAGATCACCCTCCCCTTGGGAGTTATCGGGCATGAAGGCTCGACCGTATTAGTAACCCTGAGTGGTTTACGATTATTGAAATCAGTCTAGCCCTGGCTAAATGCGTCTGGTCCTAACACCGTTTGTGTTGAATCCGACGTAGGGGCGTAGCCTTGGGTGAACAATTCTTGCTTAACCCGAAAATTCTTGCCCCAATGCTACACCCTTACAGGATTTGGCTAATAGCCTTTATC
>JBAUTA010001404.1:0-3042 GCA_049581985.1 Kovacikia sp. | reverse complement strand
GAGTACTCCTTGCTTAAAGGTATCTGATATAAGCAAAGAAGCCTTATCAATGGTTTCCTGGTGGTCCTTTGGGGAAAGCATGAAGAAATAGCAAGGCGATGGTGGAAGAATTCGGGAGGAGGGGCTTTTCCCACTCTCCAACGCTATCGCTATTCTGCCCTTGCTAACGCCACCGTTTGCCAATCCATCCTATTGCTGGTCTAAACCCATGCAAGTTTGTTTTAATCCTCAGAAACAGCGAGATTTGTTAGTTACAGAAACCGGGCAGTGGCAGGTGTTTAAACCTGCGCGAGAATGGGATTTGCTTCGCACCCCCTACCGCTTTCATCGCTTTTTGACGGAAGTCGAGGATGTACTGGAGGGGGCGATCGATGAGACGGATTGCTTACCGCAGTTGTGGTTACTCGTGCGACGGTTAATTACAAATTCCTATTGGCTGCAGACGCAATACATAGAGCCTAACCCCGATACAGGAACCGGGGTGCTCATGCTTTACGATGAAATTGGCTACCCGCTGACTGTGCAGATTGCAACCTATTTACCAGGCACCCGATCGGCCATTCATAATCATGGGACTTGGGGCATTGTTACTATCCTCCAGGGGGAAGAGAAAAACACCCTTTGGAAACGGATGACCGATCCCCAGTTTCCAGACTGGGTAGAGCCAACGGCTGAAGTCATTCTGTTGCCAGGTGACATTATCAGCTTTACGCCGAATGCCATTCATGCTGTAGAAGCCCTTGGTGATGAACCAATCGTGACCTTCAGTCTCTATGGTGAAACCCACCACTCCAAACGCTTCGAATTTGATCCCATCACCCACACGGCTAAAAATTTCTAGATTTTTTGTTCTCATAAGGCATCATGTCAGACCATCGCCAGGACCAATACTTCAATCTCATTGATCAACTGCTCAAGTGCCCCAGTGGGCAGGAGCCAGAGGTTTTAGATAGGCAACCAGAATTGCTGGATGCCGGATTAGTGAAAGCCTTGATGCAGGTCGCAACCATGATGGCGCATCAAGATAATCAGGATGCGGCAAAGTTTCTCATTTTTGTGGCGCGGCAACTCAGTAAACAACTGGGTTTATATCCTCAAGTTTCACCGGAACAGTAGACCTTAAATGGAGATGCTGATGATTTCAGAATTAACCACAGCGGAAGTGGGACAGCGGGCGATCGCATTTCTCATGGATGATTTGGAGATTGCAACCGACGATCAAGAATGGTTTTCTGTATTGAGTGTGCGCCCGATCGGGGAAACCTGGCATGTCGTTGAAATCGGCGTCGAAGGACTTCCCGATCAGTGGGTGCTGCAAGTTTATGACACGGGAGAGTGTGATCCCAATTACACCTTTAGATCCCCCGTTAATGCGACGGAAGCGGATACTGGATTAGAAGATCTGCCAGAGGCGATCGCCCACCTATTAGCCACGGAACGCGGCGATTCTTAGAGCCATTTGCTTCACACCAGATTCAAGCCCAATGCACTTAAGGGTTGAAGCGCCGAGAAAGCCAGGTCATGATCACGGCCCCAGCCTCGAAACGCAAGCCAGGGTTTTGTTTGGAGGGAGCTGGGGGTGGGTCTGCCTTGACCCAAACTTGTGTGTACACCGTAGCCCGTTCTGGGAGAAGGGGCTGGGGGAGGAGGGAAAGTTAAGCTGGGCAAGAGTTTCACCGACGCTCTGTCCCTAGCCGGGCACTATAGCCCTTTTCAAGGGTGTGAGGTACAGTGAGGGTGCTTCGCGCCCCACTGTGCCTCACATTTTTGTACTTCACCCAGGTGCAAACCGCTATATTCTTTCAACGTAAGCGTTTGAAGCTAGCCTGGTAAAAGGAATGGAACCACAGCACAATCAGACTACCGCCTAACAGCAGCAAAATTCCTGCGACCACACTATAGGCTTTTGTATGCCACCAGAAGCGCTGAAGCAGAAGGGAAAATGCGATCGCGGGTTTTATAATCGCAGCCTTGATTAGCGTGTATCGTGGATACCTCTCTACAGATCGCTATCCAACTGCAACTGCCATTGTTTTGACTCCAAGCTAGACAATGCGACACAATAAACTGCCGCCAACAATCTACCGTAAATTTATCGACTTACCGCATTATTTAAAGCAGTATGACACGGTTGCCCCAAAGAAGCAATACGGCTATTCCGCTTATTTCGATCGGCTTTTTGCAGATTTTGTAATCAAGCTGCTTGATTTTGCGTTTGAGCTATGACATTCTTTTATCTAGAAAATACGGTAATCCCACGGGGTTATCGTAGTTAAATTTACTAAAAGGTTTTCCTATGCGAAACATTCGCCCATCAGAGAAAGAGCAAATTCAGGCGACCGTGCCATCCCTTCTGGCTAAATTTGCGTGGTCGTTTCAATCAATGCAGCCATTCCAAACGAAAGGCTCTGCGTTGCTGATCGCAGCTGGTTTTGGTCTTGCGATGGCTGTTCCTGCCTTGGCAGCAAGTCCGGCGGCTCAATCGGTGCCCCCAATCTCTCATGGACAACGGGTGAGCCAGCAGCCTAAAACCGTTGAATTAACGCTGGTTTCGTTTGCCGTCACTAAAGAAGCACACGACAAGATCATTCCCTTGTTCCAAGAAAAGTGGAAACGCGAGCATGGTGGTCAAGAGGTGCGGTTCAATCGAAGCTACGGTGGATCTGGCACTCAAGCGCGAGCCGTCGTTGATGGGCTGGAAGCAGATGTTGTCTCGCTGGCATTAAGTCTGGATAACTACCGGATTCAAAAGGCTGGCTTGATCAATCCTGGCTGGGAGAAAGAGGTTCCGAATGATGGAATTGTGTCGCGATCGGTGATTACTTTTGTTACACGTCCGGGCAATCCGAAGGGCATTCGGACGTGGGCAGATTTGGTCAAACCAGGGATTAAAGTGATTACGGCAAACCCGAAGACATCTGGTGGTGCTCGCTGGAACTTCTTGGGACTTTGGGGTTCGGTCAGTCAAACTGGCGGTGCTGAAGACAAAGCCCGCGAATACGTCACTCAGGTTTACCGCAATGTGCCAGTCTTGCCTAAAGA
>JBAUTA010001403.1:0-2427 GCA_049581985.1 Kovacikia sp. | reverse complement strand
GGGATGGGGATGGGAAGATAGAAGATGGGGCAGATGGGGAAAATAGGAGGGGAAGGAGATGGGAAAATGAAAGAGGAAATGATGAGTTTTGAGTGAGGAGTTTTGAATGATGCGCTTTGATATGGGTTTTGAACACTGCGCTTTGAATAAGGCGCTAGTTTCCTTTTTTCACCCCTTACTCCTTAGTCCTCAAGCCCCATCCCGCTATGCCTAAAATCGCCTACCTGGAATGCCCGACCGGAATTGCTGGTGATATGTGCTTGGGCGCGATCGTGGATGCGGGGGTGCCGCTGAACTATTTGATTGAGGCGCTGGGTCGGCTTGGGGTTTCTAGTGAGTACCATTTGAGGGCAGTGCAGGTGCACCGGAATGGCCAGCAGGCGACGAAGGTTCATGTCGATCTACTGGAGCCAACGAATTCCACCTTTGGTAACGAAACCAGCCCCGCATCGAACCCTTCAACAGGGTATCATTTCAGCGATCCCCCTCCCTATTCTGGCGCAGAAACAGTTGCTTCATCGATTCCATCGCCAGAACAATCACCCCAGTCCCTTTCCCAAAGCCCCATTCATGATCATAGCCATGATCAAAGTCAACAACATAGTCATAGCCACAGTCACGGTCATAGCCACAGTCACGGTCATAGTCACACCGAGCTGGCTTTAAAGACTCATCATCACGGGCATCGCTCATCTCGCTACCTACCAGAAATTGAGCAATTGATCCGGACCGCAGGTTTATCTCCACGGGCTGAAACCTGGAGTTTGGGGGTATTCCGCAGGTTGGCAGGGGCGGAGGCGGCAGTGCATGGTATCCCACCGGAACAGGTTCATTTTCATGAAGTCGGGGCGATCGATGCGATCGTGGACATCGTGGGAACCTGTTTGGGCTTAGACTGGTTGGGAATTGAACAGATTTATTGTTCTCCCCTTCCCACGGGCGGCGGCACCATCTGGGCAGCCCATGGTCTGTTACCTGTGCCCGCTCCCGCAGTCCTGAAATTGTTTGAGCTGAGCCAGATTCCCATTTACCACAATGGAATTGAGCGCGAACTGGTGACCCCCACGGGAGCTGCGATCGCCACCACGCTGGCCGTACAATTCGGTCCACCCCCGCCGATGACCCTCCTGCGGGTTGGACTGGGGGCCGGGTCAATCGAACTGCCCCTACCGAATATCCTGCGGCTATGGATCGGAGAAAGTAAGGCCGAAGGCAGAAGGCAGAAGGCAGGCTCTGGCGTAAATACAGCTCGTCTGAACGATCGCCGAGCGTCTCAGTTGAACGATACTAGAAGGCGGGAAACAAAGGCAACAGAAGTATCTATAGCAACAGAGTGCGTAGAGGGGGCAGAGGGAGACGCAGAGACGGGCAAACCAGGGGGAGCAGAGGAAGCTAAGGAGGGAAGGGAAGGCAATCACGCCTCACGCCTGATGCCTGACGCCGCAGTTGCATGGCAAAATTGTTCCCCACACTCCCTACCTATTCAGCTGCCTTCTACGGAAGCCCCTACCCAACATCCTCTGGAAGAGACAATCATCGTCCTTGAAACCCAAATTGATGACCTGAATCCCCAAGTAATTGGCTATCTATATGGGATGTTGTTTGAGATCGGTGCGTTGGATGTGTTTACACAGGTGATCGGAATGAAAAAGTCACGCCCAGGCGTGTTGCTAACCGTCATTTGTACTCCAGAGGTTGCGCCCACGTGCGAGGCAGCTATCTTTCGGGAAACAACAACTCTAGGGATCAGGCGCTCAATTCAACAGCGTCAGATTTTGCAGCGTGAGATTCAACGGGTCCAAATCGAGTATGGAACTATTCGTGTGAAAGTTGCGTGGGCAAAGACAGGCGAGCCCCTGAATGTGCAACCCGAATATGAAGACTGCGCTCAAATTGCCCGCCAGCAAAGCCTCCCCTGGCAAGAAGTTCATCGGATTGCATTGGCAGCCTGGCACCGGGGAAGCATCGGCAACCCCGTAGAAGCATGATAGGTAGCTTTGAAACACTCCCTGCTTCTTTCTCAGGCCTGAAATGTTCAGGTGTAGAATGTTCAGGTCTGGAATGTCGAGGCCTGGAATGTCGAGGCCTGGGATGGACCTGGCTTCATCATTACTCTTTACCCTGAGATTGTTACGCTCAGTCTATTTACTCTAACTCTCCAATATTGTTGAGAAGGCTTTCAGAGTTTGCTTCGGAAACTTCCAGTCGATGAATTTGCACCTGATGCAGGCGCGGACCTTCCGCTGAGATGACTGTGAATTCGTACTCTTGGTAGCGCAGGATTTCTCCAGGCTGGGGAATTTTTTGCAGTTGGAACAGAACAAATCCACCTAAGGTCTGGTAATCATCTGTTAATGGCAAATTCAGGTTCAGAAGTTCGTTCACTTCTTCTAGATCCATTTGGGCCTGAACAATAAAGGTTTGATC
>JBAUTA010001402.1:0-2032 GCA_049581985.1 Kovacikia sp. | reverse complement strand
TTCATGATATAAAGATATTAAGGTCTTTAGGTATTAGGTATGCTGAAAGTCTCAATCTTTAATTTCAAGGGGGGAACAGGAAAAAGTACGACAGCGCTTAATCTTGGTGCCTCAATGGCTGGTTCACAACGGCGTGTACTCTTGATTGATCTTGATGGCCAGCGAACGCTTTCATTTGGTTTGGGGATGGATGGCGATCGCCCTACCACTGTGGACTGGTTGACTGGTGAAGGATTATTTTCCCCTTTACCTACTGAGACTAAGAATCTATCTCTCATTCCTGGAGATATTGAAATGTTTCACATGCGTTCTGATCAGGACTTATTCGCACCAGCATTAGAACGCTTAGAAGGATTTTTTGACATAGTTTTGATGGATTGTCCGCCGAGCTTAAGTTTTGCTTCTGTGCAGGCGATCCTTAGCAGTGATCGTGTTTTAGTTCCTACTCTGTGCGAACCTGCCTCTTTGAAGGGATTTTCCGAGGCAGTTTCACTTATTCGGGAAGAACGAAAAGATATGCCTATTGAAGTCTTACGGGTTCGCTACAAAACAAAATTAGTTTTGACTCGTGAAGCGGATGAAATGCTCATTGATTCTGCTGTGGATATGAACTATCGACTACTGCATACTGTAATTCCAGAAAATGTTAGTGTCGCAGAATCGATCGCTCAGCAGAAATCAGTGATGGACTACGCTTCAAGCTCAAGTGGCTCCCAAGCCTATCAGTCCCTAGCCAGAGAATGTAGCAAGATTTGGAGCGTGAAATGACAAAAAGCAGAATGGGGAGTTTAGGAAAACTCAGTGATTTTGGAAAAGTGAGCCAGCCACTAGAGAGTGTTCCAGAACAATCGTTGAGTTCTTCTATCCAAGAACCTCAAGACGTGCAGGAACATTTTTCAGCAAGCTTATCCGAGACGGATACAGTTCAAAAACCTGTAACAATCAATATTAAAATTAGTCGCGAGCAGCATGTTTGGTTGACTGATACGGCTCGTCAAGTAAGAGAAAACAATGTTGAGCCAGTTATACCGAGTGACAGAATGTTTCCCCAGCACCTGATTGGGGTTGCTATTGAATTACTACGCAATAGCGATATTAATTGGAGTGAAGTAAAAAAACCGGACGATTTGAAGAATAAGATAAAGGTCTAATACTCTAATCCTATTAGACCTTTATAGTCTGTCGATCAAGGCAGTTCTTAAATTTCTGAGCAAGGGAACTTGATGTGAGATCCAATTAATGTCAAATGGGTTAAAGGTCTAATACCTTAATGCTATTAAACTCTAATAATTTTTCTTGTCAGAGTGGCTATTGAGTTACTGGCAGTGCTGCGTGGATTTAAATCGAGGTAAAAACTCAGATGACTTGAAGGGTAGGTTAAAGGTCTAATACCTTAATACTATTAAACTTTTGAAGTTGTGACTCCTTTAGTAAAGTTGGCGTAGTTCTTCAAGGGTCTTGTTTTGGATCAAACTGACTTGAATTGCCCGAAGCGTATCCAGATTTTGAACTTGTGAAATCGCTTCTAGAAGGGATAAACCTTCTTCTCCAAACCTAGTTTCCAAAGATAATTTAATGGCCTCGACTAATCCCTGCTGAAGACCTCGTTCTTCAGCTCTACGTTCAATGCTTGTGACATAAGGCATTTGATTTTCCCTTTCAAAGCGTTCTAAATCAGCTTTAAACTCATCGGCCAGAGCTGGAGGCAACGTGATCACCCAATCAATGAACCGGAATAGATTGAGGACATCCTGCCGTTCATAGTCTTTTTCGTACAGACGACGAGTGAGATTAAATTTCCAGTCCTTACGCTGTACCTCATTGCCTTTGGTTTCCAGCGCTTTGAGATGCGCCATGACTACCGTTGCAAAAGGGTTAAGGCTGTCCTCAAGGGCTTGCCACTCCTGCCCATAGTCTAGCAACTTGACGATAGGAAATCGGAACGTGATTTCAGATCCCCACAGCTCTGCTTGAAACTCTTGAGGTCGCCAATTTGGGCGATCATCCGTCAGGATCGCGAGGCTGACGACCG
>JBAUTA010001401.1:0-3156 GCA_049581985.1 Kovacikia sp. | reverse complement strand
TCACTATACAAGTAGTATTTTTTACCCTCGGACCTATACAAATTATTCTCTTAGCTAAGAGATTCCCCTTACTAATTTTGTTTAAGGGATGGGAGTCAGGCAGAAAGCAGCCTGTATAGTACTTTTCAGCATAGGGGGCAAATTACTATGAGTCTACCGTTCGTTGTTGATGTTGCAGTTGGCTTACTTTTTATCTATCTGATCCTCAGCTTACTTGCCTCTGAACTGCAAGAATTGCTCACCACCCTCCTGCAATGGAGAGCCAGACATCTCAAGGATGCGATCGAAATCTTACTGGCAGGTGGCACAGACAGTAAAGAGCAAGAACAGGTCAAGGACTTAGTCGATAAGATCTACAACGATCCGCTTCTGAAGAACATGAATCAAGAAGCAAAGGGTCTAATTACGGGAGGCTTTCGTACAATAACTCGCTGGTTAATTCCTGGCAATCGGAAGGGCGGTTTTGGTAAAAACCTATCCACTGGCCCTTCTTATATTGCTCCAGAAAGCTTTGCCACGTCTTTAATGAACAGCCTGGGAATTTCCGTGCTATCTGAAAAACTCACAGAAGTCAGGCTAGAAAAATTTGCCAACCGGATTGTTGGTTTCTATACGCCGCAGGAACAGGGTAGTCCGGAAATTCCTGCGGATGAATCCCTCAGAGGTGACTGGGAACGGGGCGGTGTTCGCTTAATTGCAGAAAAAGTCGGCCTTCGAAGTTTAAACACTGATGAAAAATTTAAAACCCTGGTTGAAGATTACGACGATATTCTGAAAGATTACAAAAATGGGCAGGCAGATTTAGAAACCTGTATCGCGCGCATGGGGCATGAGCTGGATGAATATTTGAATGCCTGTGCCAGCCTGGAAGCTGAGGAATTAGGGGTGGAATCTACAACCGCTAAGGACTACTTCCTCCGACGGCTTCGGTCATTCAAGTTAGGCCTTTTTGGTGAAGCCAACGAACGGGCAATTTTGTCCGGTGGGCTGCGACCCAATGCTTATGAGGTGGCAGAACTCACAAATCAGGGCAGCAAGATCTACAAGGAGCTTGCGGATGCGTATGAGACCTTGACGACAAGGGCAGGGACGATCGCCGATAAGGTGGATGCGGAAATCACAAACCGATTGCGTGAGGAAAATCCAAACCTGGACACCCCCCTTACCCTCCAGGATCTCAATAATGAGCAACGTCAGCTCTATCTCAATCAAGCTTTGCTTAGCCTGATTAATCGAGGGGAACTGACCTACGAAGATCGCAAAACCTACGAAAACTACCAGTCCTACCAGGAAATTAAACAAGTTCTGAGCAAAATTCCCCAGCCCATTAAAAATAGCCTCGAAACGCTGGCAAAACGTGCCCACTCAGAAGTTGGAAAAACAGAGAATTACGTCCATCAGTTTCGCAAAGAAGTTGCCCTCTGGTTCGATCGCTCAATGGCGCGTTCCTCTGGTGTTTACAAACGCAACGCCAAAGGAGTTACGATTCTGATTGGAATTGTATTGGCAGCCATCACTAACTCCGATTCGTTTTTCATTGCAGACCGGTTATCGAGTGATGAAAACCTGCGAAAAGTGGTCACCGATCGGGCCGCCCAATTAACAACCGGGTCTACTACCCCCTTAAGCGAACAGGATCTCGAAGAGCTGAAAGCCAAGGCTGATAATGCCCTGCGTGATTTAACCCTACCCATAGGCTGGGAAGCCCCCAATCTGATCCGTCAGTTTAGATGTGAGTCCAGCGTCCCGTCCTCCTCCCCTTCTGCCCAACCCCCTGCCTCGAATCCCGGATCGAATTCCACCAGTGTTATTAGCAGTGTTGTCAGCAGAAGCGAAGAGCGTAAAGATTTACGTCAGGCTTGCCTGGGAACTCAAGCTTCAAGCAATACCCCTGTCGTTCTTCAACTGATTCTGGCTAAACCGCTTGAATTTCTGCGGCGGCTGGGAGGTTGGCTTGTCACCGGGATTGCCATTTCCATGGGGGCACCCTTCTGGTTTGATCTGCTGGGCAAAATCATGAATGTACGGAACTCTGGTAGTAAGCCTGCGCCAATGGCTGATCAACCAAGTTCAAAATAAGCTATCCCAATTTAAGGGGAGAATGCGGCAGATCAGCCCCCTCCCAACCTCACCGTGGCAAGGCTACGGTGTATACAGATCTCATACCAATTTAAAAAATGAAGGTTGCAGAGGGGGGTGTGGGGATGATGGGCATTTTCAACCCGCCAGTGCTTCCTCATCCCGTCCTTGGGGCCACGATCGCTTCAGAAACCCTTCCTCCTTTGAATCTGAAGCCTTTCAGGACGTAATAATTTTTGATCCAGATCCCAAAGCGGGTAACGGAGACAGTGATAGGCATTGAGGTTTGCTCAAATTGAGCCAACAATTCTGGTTGAACTGGATGCCAGTCATCTGACAGAATCACAGCATTTCTGCCTTTAAATGGGCTGTCGCTGGTGTACCAGAAATCAAATTGATCAACGCGATCGGAAATTGCCATGACAGCCGGATCCTTCAGTTGAAAGGCCAGAGCCGCCGCCGATCGGTAATCCGTGGTAACTAAAAAAGGATTTGGTGAGGGAGATACCAATGGGAATTGCGCTAATTCAGCCATCTCAGTTTTCACAACCGCAGCCACCTGATCCCAGCCAAACAGCATGCGCGAATCCGGATCCTCTTCCTTGCTAAATAAGGCAGAGATGGGTAGAACGCTGTAGTGAACCACCAGTAACGTGGCAAAGAGTAAGCCGTAGAATTGCCCACTCCAAAAGCGGGAAGTCGGAAGAAAGCGGGAAGTCGGGATTCGGAATTCGGAATTCGGAGCTGGAAAATTTGGGATTTGGGCTAACTCCTCCGCTTCCCCTCTGCCTTCTCCCCCCTGCCGCCTCTCTCCTGCCTGCAAAAAAATGCCTGGAATTAACGGAAACAGCAACAAGTATGCCGTGATATTCCAGTAATAAAGCGCGGCAGACCGCAGGGAAATGATGGTGAGGGTGACGGTTGAGAGAATGAACACCCAGAAGGCGACTGAGAAGTAAGTCGATCGGCCAGGAATAGAATGAACGGGTCGTTTCAGGCTGCGAAAGAACCCAAACCAGTTGAAGGGGGAAACGAGGAGAACGGAAAACAGGAGAAAGTTTAGACAGGGACCCAGGT
>JBAUTA010001400.1:0-6453 GCA_049581985.1 Kovacikia sp. | reverse complement strand
TTACTAAGTTCGGCGGTCGGAACCAGGCCCAGGTGTCGATCGGGAATGGTAATGTCATCCTGGCGACGGAGAACCCCTAGAATCGGCAAATCTAATAGCTCAAGCGCCTGGGTCAGCAGTTCTAAATGGCGATCGCTACCAACGCGGTTGAGCACCAGACCGGCAATCTGAATCCGAGCATCGAAACTCCGATAGCCGTGGGCGATCGCCGCCACCGAGCGAGATAGGCTACTGCAATTGAGAATCAGCACCACTGGAACATTGAGCAATCTGGCAATATGGGCGGTGCTGGCGATATCATCGCTACCCGATGCCCCATCAAATAACCCCATGACTCCTTCAATCAGGGTATAGCGGGCATCCTGGCTATGGCGGGTAAAACATTGCTGCACATATCCTTCCGAGGTCAGCACAGGGTCAAGATTACGGCAGGCACGCCCCGTTACATAACGGTGAAACATTGGGTCAATGTAGTCGGGACCGACCTTAAACGATTGCACCGACTGGCAACGCTGTTGTAACGCTGCCAGCAATGCTAGCGTCACAGTTGTTTTACCCACGCCGCTGCGTTCACCTGCAATAATGATAGCCATTGCCCGTTATCCTTTTTCCCGAACGCCGATGCATCGTCTTGCTACTATACCAGGAGGCTGGAATCCGTCTACAGACGGGGTGATCTTTGTTGAACAAGAGCCTGCGCCGATCGTTGTGATGACAGCAGCGGATACGGATATTCAAACGCTAGCTGCCGCTTTAGCTCAGCTACCAGAGGATTTTCCAGGCCTGCGAGTGGTTAATTTACTCCAACTTCAGCAGCAATTGGCGATCGACACCTATGCCGACGATGTGTTAGCGAAGGCACGGGTCATCATTGTGCGATTGATCGGGGGGCAGCCTTACTGGAGCTATGGTTTAGAAATTGTTGAACAAACTGCAAAGCAGACAGGCGCAGATCTGATTGTCATCCCTGGGGATGAACGACCGGATCCGACTTTGCTCAGTCACTCTACGGCCCCTTTGTTTGTGGTCAATCAGGTCTGGCAGTATTTTATTGAAGCTGGCGTAGAGAATTATCAGAACTTACTGAAATTTGTTGCCACCAGGTTTCTGGACCACCCGATCGGGTATCAGTTGCCTCAATCAGTGCCGCGTGTGGGGATTTACAACCCTCGAATTCCGTCTCTTGCTAAGGCCACCAGCCAGCCTGAGGGGAACCCTGGGTGCCTGGGGAATGGACAGGGAGTCGCGATTGTCTTCTACCGGGCACATTATTTGTCGGGAAATACGGCGGCGATCGCTGCCCTCTGTGATGCCTTAGTCGCACACAACCTGGCTCCTGTGGCCATTTTCGTATCGTCACTGAAAGAGCCGGATGTGCAATTAGAACTGATTCGTCATTGCCAGGCAGGGGTTGATCTATTGCTCAATACCACGAGTTTTTCCTTAGCCAGTTTGGAAACAGACACCCCCCAGGTCGATTTGTGGAAAACCCTCGATATCCCTATTTTTCAGGTGATTTTGAGTGGGGGCACAAAGGCGGCTTGGGAGTCGAGTGGACAGGGGTTAACACCACGGGATCTGGCCATGAACGTGGTACTCCCGGAAGTTGATGGCCGCATCATTACCCGTGCAGTTTCGTTTAAGGCGGTACAGTCACAAAACGCTCTTTTGCAAACGGATGTTGTGGTCTATGAGGCAGAGCAGTCGCGCCTGAATTTTGTGGCAGAGTTGGCGGCGCGATGGGTTAAACTGCGACACACTCCGATCGCTGATCGAAAAATTGCGCTGATTCTTGCCAACTATCCAAATCGCGATGGACGGCTAGCCAATGGGGTCGGTTTAGATACGCCTGCAAGCTGTTTAGAGATTCTTAAAGTCCTTCAGGCAGAAGGTTATACGGTGAGTCAGATGCCTCAAACTAGCGATCAGTTGATGCAAGTTCTAACCGCTGGCATAACTAATGATCCAGAGGGGGTAGAACTGCGATCGGTGTATCAATCCTTATCCCTGGAAGATTACCAAACTCACTTCCAAACGTTATCGACTCCCGTGCAAACGGGCATCCAAACTCGCTGGGGAGAACCCAACGAAACCGTCTCCTTTCCCATCCCAGGGATTCAACTGGGCAATATTTTTATTGGAATTCAACCAGCTCGGGGGTACGATCGCGATCCCGCGCTCAACTATCACGCTCCCGACTTGGAACCCACTCACGCCTATCTCGCGTTTTATCACTGGGTTAAGGCCAAATTTGGGGCCAATGCAATTGTGCATGTCGGTAAACATGGCAATTTGGAATGGTTGCCTGGAAAAAGTGTGGCCCTGTCAGAAAATTGCTATCCAGAGGCTGTGTTTGGTGCGATGCCTCATTTCTATCCATTTATTGTGAATGATCCAGGGGAAGGCTCTCAAGCCAAACGGCGATCGCAGGCGGTTATCCTTGACCATTTGACGCCCCCCATGACCCGCGCCGAACTCTACGGCAGCTTACACCAACTAGAGGGCTTAATTGACGAATATTATGAGGCACAGACGCTTGATCCAGCGCGAGTTGGTCTGATTCGCGATCGCCTGATCCAGCTGATCCGGCAGGAAAACCTGCATAGGGATTTAGGAATTGCAACTGAACTATCCGATCAGGCGATCGCCGGAGTTCTGACCGCTGCGGATGGTTATTTGTGTGAACTGAAGGAAGCCCAGATCCGCGATGGGTTACATATCTTTGGGCAGTGCCCAGAGGATCGGCAGCTACGAGATCTGGTGGTGGCGATCGCCCGTAACCCCAGTCCAAACCGGATCGGTTTGACCCGCGCCATTGCCCAGGATTGGCTGCTAGATATGGACCCACTGACGGCTAATTTAGGCGATGCCCTGGTCGCAACGGCCCATCCTGAATTGGCCGGATGTCGCATTGTTGGAGATGCGGTTGAAGTGATTGAAAACCATGCGGCGGAACTGGTTACGGCGGAACTCAGGCATCAGACTCAAGCATCTATGGGGAAGCAAACCCAACAAGAACTCCTGTGGGTGCGCGATCGCCTGCTGCCTGCCCTCCGACAAACCAATCAAGAGCTGGTAAACCTTTTACGGGGCTTAGACGGACACTACATTCCCAGTGGTGCTGCCGGTGCGCCCACCCGCGGACGGCCCGAAGTCTTGCCGACGGGCCGTAATTTCTACTCCGTTGATATTCGCGCGATTCCCACGGAAACTGCCTGGGATATTGGTCGAAAAGCGGCTGAAACCCTGGTAGAACGCTACACCCAGGAGCATGGTGAATATCCAAAATCCCTCGGGCTTTCAATCTGGGGCACCTCGACCATGCGAACGGGGGGAGATGATCTGGCGGAAGCCTTAGCGCTGCTGGGGGTTCAACCTGTCTGGGATGGCGTATCCCGACGGGTCATTGACTTTGAAATTCTACCGCTGTCAACCTTGGGTCGTCCGCGGGTAGATGTGATGCTGCGGATTTCCGGCTTTTTTCGCGATGCGTTTCCAAATTTGATTGATCTGTTTGACAGTGCAGTGAATGCGATCGCAAATTTGCCTGAATCCGTGGACCAAAATCCCCTGGCTGCCCAGGTGCAACGGGAAGTGGGGCAATGGCAAGCGCAAGGGTTAACGCCAGAGCAAGCAGAGGCCCGCTCGCGGTATCGCATTTTTGGCTCCCAGCCCAGTGCCTATGGGGCTGGGTTGCAAGGCTTAATTGAGTCCCAAAACTGGGAGAGCGACGCCGACTTAGCCCGCGCCTACATTAACTGGAGTGCTTACGCCTACACCCGCAATGCGGAAGGAAAATCGGCTCCAGAGGCTTTTACCCAGCGGCTTGGTAGCCTGCAAATTGTGCTGCAAAATCAGGACAATCGGGAACATGATCTGCTTGATTCCGATGACTACTACCAGTTTCAGGGCGGGTTAACCGCAGCCGTAAAATCTATCTCTGGCGATCGCCCTGAGGTTTACTTTGGCGACAACTCCCGCATGGAACAGCCAAAAGTGCGAAAACTAAGCGAAGAAATTACCCGTGTTTACCGCTCTAGGGTGGTTAATCCTAAATGGATTGCGGGTGCAATGCGACATGGCTATAAGGGTGCGTTTGAAATGGCAGCCACGTTGGACTATCTGTTTGCCTACGACGCTACAACCGATTGTGTGGAAGATTTCATGTATGAAGGTGTGGCTGAGGCGTATCTGTTTGATGCGAACGTGCAAACCTTTATGCAAAGATCTAACCCGTGGGCTTTGCGTGATATGGCGGAACGCTTGCTGGAAGCTAATCAGCGCGGCCTATGGCAAGAGGCTGCTGCGGAAATGCTAGAACGGCTGCGATCGCTCGTAAATGAGGCTGAAGGCATCATTGAGTCACACCATCCTGGAACCGAGCCTGCCAAAACCCAAATTCTCTAGCAATCCGTCAGGCTCGATTTGAGGGGGCACTCAACTCTACAAAACTCATTTTTATAAGTAGCGGGGTGTAATTAAATTAAGGATAGTTTTGGGGGTGTAGGGGGTGAAACCCCCTGCCTGGGGGCGCAGCCCCCACTCCCCTTTCTTACAACTAATTTGAACTACCTACTTAGCTCTACGAGAACGCTTAAGACATGGAAATTAAAGGGGGTTTCGTCCCCAATCTGCCCTGGGTGCTATTTAGATTGGTATTAGATTAAACATTGCCACATTGATCACCACCTGGGCTATCGCCGATAAAAAACGTTGAGGGTGGATGCTGATATGACACGGGTTCTAATTCTGGGTGGAACAGGGGATGCAGCCGAATTGGCAACGAAAATTTCCAGCATGGGGGGGGTTGAGGTCATTACTTCCCTGGCAGGCCGCACCCGGCAACCGTCTACTCCTGTGGGAAGTGTGCGTGTTGGCGGCTTTGGGGGCATCCCTGGATTGGTCGCTTACCTGCAGGAACAGCGGATTGATGTCCTGATTGACGCCACCCATCCCTTTGCTGCCCAAATATCCTGGAATGCAGCAATGGCAGCGGCGGAGATAGGTATTCCCCATCTCATGCTGGTCCGTCCTGCCTGGGACAAAGTTGCCGGGGATCACTGGATCGAAGTGGAAAGTATAGAAGCTGCGCCGCAAGCCATTCCAGAGTGGGCAAGGCGAGTTTTTCTGACCATTGGCAGACAGGAATTAGCTCCCTTTGCGGCTTTGACTAACTGCTGGTTCTTGATGCGGATGATTGATCCACCGGCAGCGGCAGCGGAACGTCCCCCTGGAGAGGTGCTTTACGATCGGGGTCCTTTCACCCTCGACAATGAAAAAAGCCTGCTGACCGAATACAAGATTGATGCGATCGTCAGCAAAAATAGTGGGGGCAGCGCGACCTACGCCAAAATCGTGGCAGCCCGGGAACTGGAGATCCCGATCGTTCTTGTGCAACGTTCCGCTCTTCCAGAGGCAGAGCGAGTTTCCGATGTCTTGGGTGCCTTAACGTGGTTGCAACAGTGGCTTAGGATTTGACCACAGTCCACTGGGTGACTGGAGCCATTGCCTTCCAGCCCAAAAACTTTCCGATCGGTTCGGCCCGTTGAACGGCAATCCGGGTAAACTCTCCTCCCACCCTTTCATGCCACCCCAGTAATGTGCGTTCACCCTCCAGCGTGACGACATTGGCAACTAGCCTTCCCCCTGGCTTTAAAGAGGTCCAACAGGCTTCCAGGAGTCCTGCTGCGGTCACGCCTCCGCCAACAAAAATCGCGTCGGGAGCGGGCAAATCGGTGAGCGCGAACGGTGCCATTCCCTCGATTATTTGCAGGTTAGGGACGCCAAGCGCTATGGCATTGTCTGCAATGTAGGGGGTTCTGGTCTTCTCAATTGCGATCGCCCGACAGCGGGGATGACTCCGCATCCATTCAATGCCGATCGAACCGCACCCTGCCCCCACATCCCACAGTAGTTGTCCTGGGGTGGGGGCCAGGGCCGATAGGGTAATTGCCCGGACTTCGCGTTTCGTCAATTGTCCGTCATGCTGGTAGGCGGCATCGGGGAGTCCGGGAAAACGGGTAAAGGAGGGGTGGGAGATGGGACTAGAAGGGAGGCAGGTCAGGGCGATCGTGTTCAGGTCCGCCAGGTTGGGCTGTGTGAAATGGGGGTTAGCCCAGTCAGCAGCGATGCCTTCAACCCTGCGTTCGTGAGGACCACCCAGGCGTTCTAAAACGGCAATCTGACTATCTCCAAATCCTTGCTGGGTCAGAAGTTTAGCCACGATCCCAGGAGTTTGCCGATCCGCACTCAATACCAGTACCCGCGCACCTGGGTACAGCACTGTATTTAATAGGGTCGGATCGCGACCGCAGAGACTCAGGGTTTCTACCTCTGTCATTGCCCAGCCCAGGCGGGCACAGGCAAGGCTAAAGGCAGAGGGAGCCGGAATAATGATTATTTCTGCCAGCGGAATTTGCCGGATTAGGGTGGTGCCAATGCCATACCACATCG
>JBAUTA010001399.1:0-4356 GCA_049581985.1 Kovacikia sp. | reverse complement strand
GCCCATTCCAGCGGGAATAGTTGAATAAATGAAGCGACCAACCTCTGGACAAAGCACAGATAACCAGCGTAGGGCAGAAATAGGGAATGAATGGCTCCTAGATTGTAGGCATTGGCGTAAAAAATTGTCCCATCTTCTGCCCAAAACTGAGCGTTAAAAACGCTACCAGGCTGTCGCAGTACCAGAAGAGCGAAAGCAATTAGGAAGACAAGCAGATGTAGACGCCAGTTAACAGTCATCAGGGGGTTCGCTTTGCTCAAACTATTTCACACCTCCTCGAAAATTATTTTGGACTTATGGGTCGCTGGTTGGAATTAAAGATTTTTCCCTGACGGGAAAGTTCTCCGCATTTCGGTGGGACAGTCTGCCCTTACCTCCTTAGGGCAACTATAGAGAGATTGTCTGTAAAAAGAAGAAAATAACTCTGCCAGCTAGATATATCCCTATAATGTTTGCTGGCAGATTACTGTCATCGAGTTGATTTTGCCATTGAATCTGCTTTCAGCCAACGTTTCTCTACCAACCTTAAGCACAGATTTGCCATGCTGCCTCGACGATCGCTTAGTCGCCTTAGGATTATTTCAGTCATTGTTTCAGCAATTCTGGCAGTGGTTGTGGTTGTGGTTGGGTTCAGCTCAATTTCTGGGCAGGATAGAAGTTTAGTTGATGGAAAGACTGGATATAGAATCACTGGCCAGTTTGCGGTGAAGGGGACACCTCGATTAAAACGACCTTCTGTTGAAGTTGCAGAGTCTCGTAGTCCAGGTATTGTCCTATGGGGATCGGGGGTGGGGGATAGTAAAAAACAGACTGGAACATTGATTTCACCTACTTTTGAATCCCCTGCCATTCTCAGCCTTTTCGTGGCTGGTTACCCTAAGACACCGGGCGTTCAAATTTTCTTAGAACGGGTTGATACTCAAAAACAGTTGAACCTGAAAGTGGGAACTGCGGGAGATCGGTGGCAAGATTTGTACTGGTTTATGCCAGCCGATTGGCGGGGACGTTCAGTTCGATTGGTCGCAATTGATGGGGCAACAACCCCTACGGCCTGGTTTGGAATCAGTTCACCGTTAGAAACAGGTCTATTGAATTTTCTAGCTCGCCAGATTCCATCACTGATCTTGATTCCCCTGTATTTCATCCAGCTTGGGCTATTTCTACTGCCTGGATTGCCCCTGGCAATTCAGGTCGTTCGGCAATCTAAACTCAATTCCTCGGTAGCACTCATGCTGGGAATTGCATTGAGTTCACTAGTTTCCTATGCTGCATTCTGGAGTTATTTTATTAATCCTGTTTTTGGCATTGTTTTCAGTGTCCTTATATTTTTGATTAGTCTTGGATACGCTCTATTCTTAGGGCGTAAGAGAGGGCTGGTAAAAATTCTCTCATCCGTAGATATTATTTTTCCATTCCTCCTTATGCTGATCGTTGGATCAGGTTATCTCCTGATCCTCTACATAGGCCATACCGGTGAATCTCCAGAAATTCTTGCCCAGGCTCGCTTTTTTGATGGGCCATTTCCGCCCGATAACGTTCTCCCCAAAATTTTTGCGGATAATCTATACCAGGGAACCGATCCAAGACCTCTATTTGGGGAGTGGTTAAGCAGCGATCGCCCCCCCTTGCAAGCTGGAATTAGTTTGTTACAGCGGCCCCTGATCGCATTAACAGGTCTGCCAGGAGGGCTTCGCTATCAGGTTTTAGGCACGATCGCACAATGTTCCTGGGTAGCCGCAATTTGGGCGCTTTGTCGAACCTTGCGACTCTCAGGGCTACGAATTGCAATCGTCCTGCCATTTTGTATCTTTTCTGGTTTCTTCCTGTTTCACAGTGTTTATGTCTGGCCCAAATTATTAGCCGGAGCACTTGTTGTTTTTGCCTTCACCCTGCTTCTACCCGCTATTTCCGAATCACGCCGCCCGTCTGCGATCGAGGTAGGTCTGGCAACCGGCGCAACGGCCCTGGGAATGCTGGCCCATGGGGGAGTGGTGTTTACGGTGCCTGCTTTGATCACCATGGTATTGGTCAAACCCAAAAGTTATCCGGGAATTCGACAGCTTTTGATTGGCTGTCTGATTTTTGGGCTTTTACTGGCTCCCTGGAGTGCTTACCAAAAATTCTATGAGCCGCCAGGCAATCGCCTGGTCAAGTGGCACCTGGCTGGAGTAACTGACCCATCGGATCACCGTTCTTCCCTCCAGGCGATTCTGGATTCCTATCGTAGTTTGAGTGCAACTCAGTTTGCGTTTCGTAAGTGGACGAATATTACAACGTTGCTAGGAGATTCCCCAGGTCTAGCCAATGACAGTAGCCTAAGGCGATCTAACGGATATTTTTACGTCTTTAGAGGGTTAGGAATTCTTAATGTCGGCTGGTTGGTACTCATGTTCGGACTGTTCAAACAATTGGACCCTGCGGGTGAGATGAAAAAAATCCGTGTCTTGATTGAAGCAATTCTGGTGAGTTTGCTTTTCTGGGCACTGGTGATGTTTGAACTACGGGCAACGACGATTCACCAGGGTTCTTACGCCACCATGATTTTGCTGTTCACAGTACTGGCAGCGTTACTATCAAAATTGCCACGCTGGTTGTGCTATTTCCTATTGTCCTTCCAACTATTGTTTTTTGTATTGGATTGGATCATTTCTCCCCTCATTAATACAGAGACAATGATTATGGTCGCGCCAAATTTGTTAATGGTTGGGCTTGTGATTGTTTGCACAATTGGAGTCATTAGAATTCTCTGGACGCTTTCCCAGACTCAGCTTCCTCAGAATCAGAGCGTTTTAGAAGCTGACATTTTAATCAGCTCTAGCGCTCCTAAAGAAGCTATGAGTGAATTGTGAATACAAGCGCACTAGCTGTTCAAACTTAGCTGTTCAAACTTAGCTGTTCAAGCTTAGTTGTTCAAATAGATTGAGGGATTAGGCAGCTAAATTCATAGTTCAAAGAGTTGTTCTGGAACACAGTTTTTATCTATTTCTATTGATAAAGCGATGCAAATTGGCAAAAGTTTTCTAAACCGTAGGGTCTACCTTTTTCTAGGCGTGCTTGTCCTATTGATCTGCGGAATTTTGCTATTTTCAGGGTTCCAGCAGGAGCATGTTCTGGTTTCTGGAGAGTCTAGTTTTTCCAGGCTTGGCAGTTTTTCGTCTGCAAAGGATTCTGAGCTAGCTAAGAGTTTCAAACCTGCAGGTATTCAAGATCAAGAGATAATTCTCTGGAGTTCACGAACCAGTAGCGATCATTCTACTGGACATGGAAACCTTATTTCATCGCCTTTTAGTGCGCCTGCCCTGCTAGGCCTATTTGTTGCGGGCTATCCCAACGCTCCGGGTAATAAATTGTTCATCGAACGATCGGATACCCATGAGAAACTGAGATTGGATGCGGGGGAACCGGGCGATGGCTGGCTAGAGATGCGATGGCTGATCCCATCTGACTGGCGGAATCAACCGATTCAGGTGGGGGCGATCGATGGGGCCAACGGACTTACCAGAAATTGGGTGGGAATTAGCTCACCGCTAAAGGCAAACCCAATCCGCTTGCTAGGCACTCAGATTCCTTCCCTGGTTACCCTTCCCATTTATTTCATTCATTTTTTGCTGTTCTTCAGTCCGAGTCTATTTCTATCGACTTTTATAATCAAAAAAAAGAAATTAAATCAGTCGTTTACGGTCATCCTGGCAGTAACGATTAACGCTTTAATCGCCTATCTAACTTTTTGGGGGTATGTATTAAATAAGTATCTGGGTATTAGTCTAAGTATTCTGATCCTATTAGCAGGAATTTATTTCCTAACCTCTCGCAAACTAAAGCTGCGGCTGGGATTTAAATTAAACAAAGACATTATTTTTCCCATCTCAATAACTTTTTTGGTCGGCTTATTTTATCTGCTGTTTCTCTCTATATTCAATTCCTATGAACCCTCGCCAGAAACCCTGGTTCGGAGCATTTTTTTTCATGGCTTTCCAAACGATAATTCCCTTCCCAGACTTTTCGCTGAGAAATTGTATGCCGGGCGAGATCCCCGTGATTTGGGCGCAGGCTGGCTGAGTAGCGATCGGCCACCCCTGCAAGCTGGATTAACCCTGGTTCAGCGTCCAATCATGGTTTTTGGAGCTAAGTATCTTCACTATCAGATACTGGCCACCATTGCCCAGTGTTCCTGGGTTGCCTCAGTCTGGGCCCTGGGTCGCACCCTAAAATTTTCAGGCAGGCGCATTGGCTTACTTCTGGCATTTTGCATTTTTTCCGGTTTCTTCCTATTCAATAGTCTTTTTGTCTGGCCCAAATTGCTTGCCGCGGCATTCACAATTTTTGCTTTTACCCTGTTTCTGCAAGCCCATCAGG
>JBAUTA010001398.1:0-1892 GCA_049581985.1 Kovacikia sp. | reverse complement strand
AATTCCCCACCGTCCAGTTCTACAGATTCCGAGGCATTTAATGTTATATTTCCACCAGAGTTGGCCCCCCCGTTGAGTGTACCTACTCCTGATCTGCGTCCTGAATTGTCGGTTATGACAATTCGCCTGCCATGCAATTGGATATCCCCGCCGCTTTCACCAATCGTAATAGCGGAAGCACCTTGTGAGAATTGAATATCTTGAAATTTTTCCACGCCCTCATAGCCCAAAGCCCAACCGAAAGATATTGGAGTTAAGTGAACTGAATTGTTACCCGCGACACCGCCCAACTCTATTCTCGCTCCTGGCGCACTGATAGCACCACTCTCCATCGAAACATCGCCTCCGATAAGGGCTATGGTTTTACCAGGCTGAACCTGTAGCCCAATAAGCCCTGTCGCAATATCTTCTACTGCAGAACGATTAATAATTTTTCCTGGTGCCCTCCCAAAGCGCAAGCCAAGAGGAAGATTGACCGTTAATAGAGGTGGAAGGCGATTAGAAACACTAAACTCAAAGCCATTATCAAAGACAATACTATCGGCTGTCGAAGCTACAAAAGATCCACGTAAATCTAACTGAGCATTCGTTCCAAAAATAATTCCATTTGGATTAATTAAAAAGAGATTGGCATCACCTAAAACCCCTAGTTTACCTAAAATATTTGACTGATCGCTGCCAGTAACACGGCTGAGGATATTGTCAATTTTGGTCGGGTTTTCAAAGTACGCACCTCTCCCTTTCCCGACGTTAAATTCTGAGAAACTGTGAAATAAATTTCTCCCTCGAATCGCTCCCCCTTCAATTACGTCACTAGGCGTTCCCCCAACATTATCCTGCCTGACAACAGGACTTTCTGGACCTAATGTATTATCTGGGATAATTTGTGCTTGACTTATGCTGGTTGTTGCTAGAAGGCAGAGAAAAAACCATCCAGGAAGACTATAGTTAGCCAACATATTTTTTATAGAAATGTGGCTCTTGCAACACTTAAGGAATTTTAGTTTAATGTAGTACATGTTTTACGTTGATTTAGGAAAGCTAGGAGCATCACTTCAGTATGGTTCAAGATACCAGGTTGGATGATAACACTTTTGCCCAAGAGGCCAAGGTGTTTTTGCCATAGGTATCAGGGGTTCTAGCCTTTTAGTCTTTCACAAAAGTGTTATCTTGATTGAAACATGCAGCTCCCAATAAAAATCATCTAAACATCTTGCAATATCCAAAACTGCATCGTTCATTCTCATTGCAGTTAGCGTCAATTGAGCATTGTCTAGGATAATAATTACTGGGGGTAATGCCACACACAGCGCGAGTTTTCGCCGTGTTAGCATTTCTGATGATTGGTTTAACTTGGATTGGAAGTTTCATCTTTTTTCTCCTGTTTTTAAGTGCGAATTGCTAGTTTTGGACTGTAACCAAACACATCCTGCAGATTCACGGAAAGTATTTGGCACGTGTTAGAGCTTTCATGGTTTTTCCTCCTTTGTAATTGGGTTAACTAGATATAGACCAAGAACGCATTTGACCAATCGTAACGGGAATTAAGTCGCTGACATCAACTGTGAAACGAAAGACTTTTCCAGCTTTGCGGCTATCCTGCAGGTTAAAAAACTGAAGTTTCACATCGTAACAATCTGAGTTCATTCGATCAATGGGACTCTTCTCTACCTCAATACTTTTTAGTCCTAGTTCGCCTATCGTTGCATCAGTCATGACTTCTGCCACTTGGAAGGCATTGGTCGCCGAGAAGTTAAGTGCCCGTTCCTTTGGGGTATTACCCAAGTTACGGTACTCATAATAGATACGGTTGAGATACTCTCGAAGCTTACTTGTCACCTTCTCCCGCGAAACTTTTGGTGTAGCTTGAGCCACTATCGAGTCGATTAAAG
>JBAUTA010001397.1:0-3829 GCA_049581985.1 Kovacikia sp. | reverse complement strand
CCAGGATATCACCCAAACCCTGGTGGCAACCCACCACTTAGACGGAAAAACCCGACGGGAATTTGGACAACTCAGCCAGCGCATCGTGGCTGCGGTTAGCCCGACCGCATTTGGCACAGGTTTAATTCACGCCATCAAGGCCGCGCTGCATCAATAGTCAACCGGCCCAATCAATCTGCTCAATCAACCGGCTCAATCAACCTGTCCAGACTTTACCCATGAAGATTTTAATGGTGATTCCCTATCTGGCATCGGTCTATGGTGGACCGACCAAGGTAGTCAAAGAACTGTCCTACAGTTTAGGCCAGCTTGGAATCTCTGTTGATCTGATTACCACCGACGCCGATGGGGCGCAGAAGTTAGAAACTCCCTTGCAGACCTGGATCGATGAACGTTATTACAGAATTCAATACTTTAGCTGTTTACACAGGAATGATTTGATTTTTAGCCTGCCCTTACTGATCTGGCTGCTTAAGAATATTCACGCCTACGATGTGGTTCATACCCATAACCGATTTGCCCCCCTTACCTTACTGACGGAAGGGATCTGTCAATTGCGGCAGGTGCCTTACATCACCACTTGCCACGGCATGCTGGAACCCTGGGCACTCTCCTATAAAGCCTGGAAAAAGCGCCTTTACTTTTCTCTTTTGGAAAGACCTGCCCTCCAAAATGCCAGGGTGCTCCACGCCCTAACGACTGCCGAAGCCAGCAATATTCATTTATTGAAGATTCCAACCCCAACAACCGTGATTCCCAATGGCATTCACTGTCACGAATTTGCGGCACTGCCAGATCCGGCGGTCTTCTATCAGCAGTTTCCTGAACTGCGGGGTAAGAGTCTCATTCTCTTCCTCGGGCGCATTGATCCGAAAAAAGGACTGGACTTGCTGGCCCTGGCCTTTGCCAGGGTTCAGGCGCAGTTTCCTGAAACCCATTTAGTCATTGCTGGACCGGATAGTATTGGCTTTTTGCCCCTGGCCAGAAAGTTCTTTGCGACGGCTGGCTGTCAAGAGGCCGTTACCTTTGTCGGGATGCTATCGGGTTCTCTCAAACAGGCGGCTCTTGCTGCGGCCAGCATGTATGTTGCGCCCTATTATTCTGAAGGATTCAGCATGTCCGTTTTAGAAGGGATGGCAACGGGACTCCCCTGTGTGATCACAACTGGCTGTAACTTTCCTGAGGCCGCGACAGCGGGAGTTGCCCAGGTTGTTGATATCCAGGCGAATGCAATTGCCGATGCCCTCCTCCAGCTTTTGCAGAGTCCTGCCGACGCCAGGGCGATGGGCGATCGCGCCCGCAATTACGTGTTTCAGAATTACACCTGGCATGAGATTGCGAGAAAATTTGAACAGGTCTATGCTGCGATCGCAGCTCAAAAGCCCTTATATCGCTATCGCCAGATTGATTAGGACATCGGATTCAAGGGGGAGTGGGGGCGTTGCCCCCAGCCAGGGTGGCCCCCGTCCGACCCAATCTAGCGGTTTGGACTTGGGTGAAGTACATGTATACACAAGTCTGGGTCAAGTCAAACCCACCCCCAGCCCAGCCCAAACGAAATCCTGGCTTGCGTTTCGAGGCTGGGGCCGCACTCAGGATCGTAGGCGGTGGGGTCATGGGCAAGGTTTATGGTTTAAATCGATATTATTCCCGTGGCATTCCGGGTTGCCACACACATCAGCAAGATTGCGGCCTCTGGGGTGTCAGGGTTAACGCCACAGAGGCGCTGAGCCAGACGAATATTCCAATTGGCACGACCGGAGTTGCCCTCCAGAACTGGGGCACCCACTGTCCGATTGTGGGGATACAGCTTCACCGAAAAGCCCAGCGGCTCCAGCACTCGATGGTAGAGTTCTGCGCCAACTCCGTCTCCAATATCGTGGTGCGCCTCGGTTGCCAGACTCCAGAACTGTTCTTCGGCGGTAGCATGGCCACCGCGTTTGAGTAAGCGATAAAGGGGTAACCGCGAATTCCAGAGCAGGCGGGCGATCGCATTATCCTTCCAGGCGGTGCGCTGCGGATCGTGGTCGGTTACCAGCAACCCGCCTGGACGAACTAAGCGGGCTGCTTCAGACAGCATTTTCTCCATATCGTCGCAATGGTGAATGGTGGCGTTGGCAATCACCATGTCTGCGAAACCGGAGACTAGCGGAAGCTGTTGGGCATCTGCCAGGATTGCCTGGTATCCCCACCTTTGCGCCATTTTTAAGGCCCCCAGGGAAACATCAATTCCAATTAACTGCTGCGGCTGACCACAGCGATCGCGCAATGCCGCATAAAGGTTTCCGGCACCACAGCCAATATCGACAACAATCTTGCCTTCCCAACATCCCGTGGCTGCCTGCCAGCGGTCTATAAACAGCGGATCTCGATGGCAGGCTTCAAAGTAGTCTTTCCCCCACTGCGAGTGCCCAAAGTAGTAACTGTTTGCCTGAAGTGCTGGCGTCGGGTGGGAAATTGGATAAATCGGAATCTCTTGTTCCCAGCGGTCTATGCGATCGCGCTCAATTAGATAGGGAGATAAAATCCTGGATAACTGGTCTATCATCAGACTCCACCTCTCAAACTATAGCCGTAGCCCTATTGGTTAGGACAGGGTGAAGGGGGGAACCCCTGTTTGGAGACTTCGCCCCACTCCCCCAGGATGCAAAATTTAGGGTTTGCAATCCTAGTCACTGATTAACGGGGTCACCAAAGATCTGGCCTTTGTGGCGAGTTTGGACTCTGCGTGGGTTTGGACTCTGCTCAATTGTCAATTGAACGGGTACACGCCCAAACATCATATTCCCCTACTAATTCATCCCTTGATAAAACAATCCGGACAGTCTCAGAAGAACTTGAAGTTCTTATAGGAACAGCAGTTGGAGACAGCGATCGTTTGGACAAGCACCCAGGCTTACAAGACCAGCCCAACCTGCTCAAAACCAGGCAGGAATATGCTGAGCAGATCTTCAAAAAATTGGCTGCGTGCCAGGAGAATTTGAGGAAAGAGTTTTTCGTGGGCGATCGCATCAGCAGTTTCTATATCGATGACCTGCTCAATCCAGACGACGCCAGGAGAATCTACGAAGTTTTTCCCACGAAAGAAGAGTTAATCAAAGTTAAAAACTTTCGGATGTATAAATATCTCGAATTTCAGATGAGCTGTTTCGACCCTCTTCTGGAAGAGATTATCTATTCCTTTCAGGATGCCAGGGTGATGCAAGTCATCTCCGACATTACTGGAATTCCCCAGCTTTATCCCGATGAAACGCTTTCCATGAGTGGAATTAGCCTGACAGAACAGGGAGGCTATTTACATCCCCATCTGGATAATTCCCATGACATTGAACGCAAAAATTATCGCGCTCTCAATCTCCTCTATTACGTGACTCCTGACTGGCACGCAAACTATGGTGGCAATCTTGAACTTTGGGATGGTGGAGTTGGCAAGGCTTGCAGAATCATTCCCAGCCAGTTCAACCGCCTGGTGGTGATGATGACGAACCAATCCTCCTGGCATTCGGTGAGTCCAGTTCGTCACGCTGGTTATCGCTGCTGTATATCCAACTCCTACTTCTCTCCCCAATCCGTTGAGCAAACAAATTATTTTCATGTCACCTCCTTTCGAGGACGGCCCAGCCGACCTTTCGAAGATATTCTGCTATCGGGCGACACTATCCTGCGGAGCAAGATTCCTGAAAGCGTTAAAAGTCCTTTTAGGAAATTAATTTCTCCTAAAAAACGTCCCTGTTAAATAACTAAGCACCATTCAATTCTTAACCTGGCAATGTTTGATCTGGCATCCCGAACTGCCCTCATCGCCCAACCCCTTCTCCCATAAAAGGAG
>JBAUTA010001396.1:0-4284 GCA_049581985.1 Kovacikia sp. | reverse complement strand
CATTTCCAGTGATTGGATTCACCATCAAAAAAGGAGCAATGCTCCCTTTTTGAGCTGCTTGCGAAGAATGGGGGGATGAAGCAGTTTGAGCGATCGCTGGCGACTGCTGTAGAGCCAGCGGAACTATCCCAGTAAATCCAAGGCAGGCGGCAGTTGGAAGCCAGAAAAACAAACCTGATTTTGGGGTCGGCAGATTCCAACACTTAGCGATGCGATCGCGGGGCGGGGGCGCGAAACTCACAAACCTATCTCCTTACACACGGCTTTATGGAAACTCAGCAACCGTTTGGAAACCCGCTGACTACTGAGCTTGACTGTAAGCTGCTAACAACTTTGGAGTAAATCTACTCGATCTTTGTCAGATTGGAACAACTATTTTCCTGAAAATCGTGGATTAATTAAGATGATTTGTTCGGCGGTGGTGACTGATCAACGACGTTTTTTTTTGGCCACGAAGTATCGGTTTGGCAGGGATGACTTTAAATTATTAATAAGCAATCGTGCTGCTTTCAGAAAAATGTCCACCATAACATCACAAAGCCCCTCTGTAATGCCAGCCCTGCTAAGCTTTAATGTTACTTGTGAGAGTTTGAGTTGAGCCTATGAAGTCCTACCTGGCTGCTGCTGTTCAAATGACCAGCCAACCTGATTTGCAAAAAAATCTGCTGCAGGCAGAAGAATTAATTGATTTAGCGGTTCGCCGGGGTGCAGAATTGGTGACTCTGCCAGAGAATTTCTCTTTCCTGGGAGAGGAGGAGGCAAAACTGGCGCAGGCCGATGCGATCGCCCAGGCGAGTGAGAAATTCCTCAAAACAATGGCGCAGCGCTTTCAGGTGACAATTTTGGGGGGTGGGTTTCCAGTGCCCGTTGAAAACGGTAGAGTCCACAACACCGCCCTGCTGATCGGTCCCAGTGGGGAAGAACTTGCCCGCTACGAGAAAGTCCACCTGTTTGATGTGAATGTGCCGGATGGCAACACCTATGAAGAGTCCAGCACGGTTCTTGCAGGCATGCGGATGCCACCAGTTTATCCCTCTAAAGAGTTGGGGCATTTGGGGCTGTCTGTCTGCTATGACGTCCGCTTTCCTGAGCTTTATCGCCACCTGTCGCAGATGGGAGCAGAGGTTCTGTTTGTCCCTGCGGCATTCACCGCCTATACTGGCAAAGATCACTGGAAGGTGCTCCTGCAGGCGAGGGCGATCGAAAATACCTGCTATGTGATTGCGCCGGCCCAAACCGGGATTCACTATGCGATGCGTCAAACCCATGGACATGCCATGATTGTGGATCCCTGGGGGGTGGTGCTGGCAGATGCAGGAGATAAGCCAGGGGTGGCAATTGCAGCGATCGAACCCTCCCGCTTAGAACAGGTACGGCGGCAGATGCCCTCTCTCCAACATCGGGTATTCGTTTAATCCTTTACTCCTTATGGGTCAATTCCCCCCAGTTTGCTGCGCCCAGAAACCACAGGTCCGAAGGGTACTGTTGAACGGGATCGATCTGCAAACCGTGCAAGAGGAGCGCAGGCATACTCCGGTTCCGTGCGGCGGAGACGTTCATTCGTGATCAAGGTACAGGGAATGGATTGGACGCTGATCTCAAGCTTTATCGCCGCATTATTTGCCATTATTAATCCGTTTGGCAACCTTCCCATTTTCATTAGCTATACCGTAGGTGAGCCGAAGGGAGTTCAGCGTTGGTTGGCCCTATTTGTGGCTCTGACTGTGCTGGTATTTCTGCTGCTGTTCCTGATCTTTGGATCGGCCCTGCTGAAGTTTTTTGGAATCAGCCTGACAGCGTTCCGGATTGCGGGTGGAATCCTACTGCTACTAACGGGGCTTGGTATGGTTAGAGGTCAGCATAACGAGAAAGCCCGTGAATTGGCAGCCGAGGCATACACAAGCGATTTGCAGGAAGCAAAGCTAATGTATCGCAAAATTCTGATTCCTTTGGGCATTCCCCTGTTCGTTGGCCCAGGATCAATCAGTACGGTGATTCTCTACGCCAATGAGGCGAAAACGTTGCCAACGCTTTGGGGACTGGCAGGGGTAATTATGGCGATCTCAACGCTGGTGCTCGTTGTTCTTCTGGTTGGCAATGTGATTAAAAGGTTCTTAGGGCAAACAGGACTGGATATTGCTACCCGGATTATGGGGTTACTATTGGCAGCGATCGGGGTCCAGTTCATCCTGAGTGGCTTAGCGGATGCCACCATTAACTTTATTAACCCCAGAATGATTTAGCCAGGGACGTACTGTTGGATGTTTGTTAAGTGTCTATGATGTCTGTTAAGTGCCTGTTAAGTGCCTGTACTGGCACCAGTGTTATGGTTTGCTCATATAGCTTGTTTAAAGCTTGGTAAATAACTCTTTAGAGACATTAACTTCGTTTTAATCCTAGGGCAGACTGGAATTCAGGACGTATATAGCCCTACGCAAGCGCGTTAGGACCTTGGAATTAAAGGGGATGTGGGGGCGAAGCCCCCAGCCAGGGGTTCCACCCCTGCACCCCGTCCTAACCTATAGGAGTAGTGCTATATCTCGTCACGGAAGGAACCTGGGGGGAATAGACTTAACGTCTGGACACTCTAAAGTTTCTCCAATCTGGTCGTGGATCGGGTTGGGAGGGTAGGAGTTATAGAATTAAGCAACCTCAACGATCGCACCGCAAATCTTCAGAAGAAAACAATGAAACGGCTGCTGATTGGCTTAACTGGACTTGTCGCTTTAACCACTTCTAGCTTTGCGCTTTCCATCCTGGCGGCTGCCATGCCCAAAGATCTGATTTACCAGAAGGTAGATTGTCCCACAGATAGCAAGGTAAAGGCAGAGGATTTTCAGGTCGTCAGTACCCAGAAATGGGCACAGGGGGTTGTCGTCCTTTATCGTGCCCTTTGTCCCGGTAAAGACCAGAAGTCGCCCATGCAAACAATATTTGGGCACAAGGTGGTCAAACGGAATGGGATTAGCTGGCAGGTCAGTGGTGGCGCTAACTATGAAACGAGAGATTCTGAAGAGGCTTCCGGGCAGTTGGTCGAGTATGGCATCAGTAGCTCCATGGGCAAGAGCGATCGCTACACCATTCTCTATGGACAGATTTTAAAGCCCAAGGTGGCTGCGGTAGAAGTTACTTTCAACAATGGCAAGATTCTACGGGATTGGAGTAGCAATGGTGCTTTTGTCCTGATTGCTCCTGGAGCAACAGGCGTTTGTGAACTCCGGTTGCTGGGTGCCGATAATCAGATCTTGCGCCAGGAAGACCTGGCGGTACCAAAACCTTTCGCTAAGGAAGGTCGCGTTCAACAGTGTCTGCCTGTCTCGCATCAGTTATAGCCGTAGCCATACGGGTTAGGACAGGGTGCAGGGCTGGAACCCCTGGCTGGGGGCGTTGCCCCCACTCTCCCCTCAATCCTCTGTCCTATTAAACTGGCGACAGCTACATAAGGCAATACTTCTCGGTTAGTGGCGGTTGTTCGCGTAGCGTTCCTAACGGGTAAGTGCAGCATAGGAACAAAACCTGCCTCCGTGGAGTGGGGTGTCTCTCTATTGACAGAATCCCATGACGGGATTTAGGGGGATCTGTACGATTTGCTACTCGCAATAGGACTTTTAAAGCATCCTCTTAGAGTTCAGAAATGGACGACTTTGAGTAATAAGATGAGGCAGAATGACTTTCTATGAATTGTTTGATTTGACGCAAAATCCCTTTCAGCCCAGCGCTTTTGCTTAGATAGGCATCCGCTTGTGGACATAGGTTTTGAGCATTCTGCAAAATTTCTTCCGTAAAGTAAGCAGAGACAAGAATCAAAACTGGCGGCTGCCTTGAGCGTTGCTTGAGTTGAGCAATCAATTCAGGACCATTAATTTCCTTTTGATAGCAAGGGGACGGCATCGAAAAATCCACAAAAGCCATGTCGAACTGTTCGGCCACATCTAAAAATGAATTAGCATCATTAAACGTTGAGACAACGAAACCATTCTGGTACAGAAAGTTTTCAAGGGTGAAACACCAGGCCTCGTTGTCGTCAACTACAGCAATTCGGTACATCGCTTTTGTTAAGAGAGATTCCATGGCGTTTCAGGTGCAGACTTTAGAGATATGATCAATCGTTCATTAGTCTTGCCTAGATCTAGAGAATTAGCTTACGTCGCTGGGTATAAAGTTTTTAATTTTGCTTAAAGAATATTTGAACAGCATTAGCTGATAGGGCAACCCTGCAGAAATGAACCTGTAGCAATACAGCCCTTTTCAAGGGTGTGAGGTACAGTGAGGGTGCTTCGCGCC
>JBAUTA010001395.1:0-3698 GCA_049581985.1 Kovacikia sp. | reverse complement strand
TTCGATCGCTTTCGTCAATCACAATCATTAGTGCATCGCTAACCACGGATGTTGTTCTAATGTTGCATTGAGGAAGGTTTCATCATGAGAGTGAGACGTTGGGTTTTGTTAGGTCTAGCTTCTCTAGTGCTTGTCGGCTGTATCGGAAAGATTGAGAAGAATCAGGCAACTGAAAATCCGACTCCGATAAGCCCGGCTACTCCTACGCAAGTGACTCAACCAGAGTCGATCGCCCAAACAATGAATTCTACAAAACCAGCGATTGTTCGTTCTGGTAGCTTTACGTCTGGAGAACACCCCACCCAGGGAACAGCTCGGATTATCACGCAAAACGGCAAATTCTTTCTAGAACTTGACCAGGGGTTTAAAACCTCTAACCTGGGTCCCGACCTTGTGGTGATTTTGCATCGATCGAGTAACGTACTGGGTACCACCAAACCACCCGCCTACCCTTTGAAATCAGGGGATTACGTCTTACTAGCACCCTTAAGACAATTCAGCGGCACTCAACGATATGCAATTCCTGCAAACATTAACCTGGCAAACTACAAATCCGCTGCGATCTGGTGTCGTAAGTTTAATGCAACGTTTGGTGCTGCTAATTTGATTGCTCAATAGGTACTGGTCATTAGTCATCAAATATTATTTCCAGGAGAAGACCCATGACACTTGAAGGTAAGGTTGCGTTGGTTACAGGCAGTAGCCAGGGCATTGGACAGGGCATTGTTTTACGTCTGGCTCAAGCAGGCGCGGATGTGGTCATTAACTATCGCTCCCATCCGGAGGGTGCAGAAGAAACGCTGGAAAAGGTGAAAGCGATCGGGGGTAAGTGCTATCTGGCAGAATGCCCCAACTCCCAGGCTTACACGATCCAAGCAGATCTGGGCAGCGTCGATATGGTCCGTGAGCTGATTGCAGAGAGCATTGGACATTTTGGCAAACTGGATATTCTCGTCAACAATGCTGGCATTGAAAAACATGCTCCCTTTTGGGAAGTGACTGAAGCGGATTACGATGCGGTTCTAAATGTTAATTTGAAGGGTGTTTTCTTTGCAACCCAGGCCTTTGTGCAACACTTGCTGGAAACCAAACGGCCCGGAAAGATCATCAACATTAGCTCAGTCCATGAGGATTTACCCTTTCCTAATTTCACCGCATACTGCGTCAGCAAGGGCGGCATGAAAATGTTTACCCGCAATCTGGCAGTGGAGTTGGGCGCATTGGGCATCACAATTAACAACGTGGCTCCAGGTGCAATTGAAACGCCGATTAATACCAAATTGCTGAATGATCCCAAAAAACTAGGCGCATTACTCAATAACATCCCCCTTGGTCGCCTCGGTCAACCCAAAGATGTGGCTTCCCTGGTCGCATTCCTGGCTTCATCGGATGCCGATTACATCACGGGCAGCACTTTCTTTGTCGATGGCGGACTGCTTTGGAACTACCAGGAGCAATGATGAACGCTCTCCGTCGCCACTATCCCGAATATTTGATGGAAGCCGCGGGATTGGGTATGTTCATGATTTCCGCCTGTGTCGTTACCGCCTTGCTGGAGCATCCCGCCTCGCCGATTCACCAGGCAATTGCCGATCCACTCCTGCGGCGATTCGTGATTGGGATCGGGATGGGCTTGACGGCGATCGCACTTATCTACTCTCCTTGGGGCAAGCAATCTGGAGCGCACCTCAATCCTGTGGTGACGCTCACCTTTTTTCGCCTGGGTAAGGTTAAGCCGATCGATGCCCTCTTCTATATCGCGGCGCAATTTATCGGTGGGTTCCTCGGAGTGCTTCTGGCAGCAAGAATTTTGGGAGATGCGATCGCCCATCCCACTGTTAGCTACGTCGTCACGGTGCCCGGAGCAGGGGGAAGCGGGATTGCATTACTGTCAGAAGTCATCATTTCCTTTGGCATGATGATGATGATTCTAATTGTATCCAATACCCCCCAACTGGCCCGCCTTACCGGAATATTTGCGGGGATTCTGATTGCCACGTACATCACCGTAGAAGCTCCTCTTTCGGGCATGAGCATGAATCCCGCCCGCACTCTAGCATCTGCGATCCCAGCCCATAACTGGACTGCCCTTTGGGTTTACTTCATCGCACCGTTGCTAGGAATGTTATCGGCATCTGAAGTCTACGTTCGCCTGAAAGGACGGCGTGCGGTCCGTTGCGCCAAGCTGCATCATCACAACAATAAACGCTGCATCTTCCGGTGTGGCTACCGGGGGCAGGCGATCGGTCAGCCCGCCCAGATGTTGAGCGGCAAATTACCCAATTTGTAGGGGCATTTGTAGGGGCATTTGTAGGGGCAACGATTGATCGTCCAGTAAGCATTAATCAGGAGTTAAACATGTTCGAGAGTTTGGGAAGGGTTCAGAATCCATTCATCAGAAGTTTAACCGCAGCATTGGCAACCTTTTCAGCGATTACGCTTGCTTCTGCGATCGCCCTTGGAACAACCAAGGCAAAAGAGCAATCTGCCTACAAAACAGCCTTCTATGCTTCCCTGGTGGGGGCAGGCTGTGGAGCATTGTTTGGCTTCGCCTATACCCGCCAGGGAGAGCAACGACACTTCCCTCAAACTTTACAGCAGGAAGCATCTACCCCAGCAATCCAGGATACTCCCTGGAAGGACTGGCGCAATTTTGTCGTTGTTCGCAAGGTAAGGGAAAGTGAAGAAATCACCTCCTTCTATTTGCAACCAGAAGACAAAGGTGACATTCCCAATTTTCAACCAGGACAGTTTCTCACCATTAAATTGGATGTGCCTGGACAGGCAAGACCTGTGATTCGCACCTATTCGCTATCAGACTACCCGGAACCTTGCGATTACTATCGGTTGTCCATTAAACGGGAACCCATGCCCAAAGGTTTAGATGTGCCACCGGGGATCGCGTCTAACTTTATGCATGACCAGGTTCAAGTAGGTTCCATTATTCCAGCAAAGCCACCCAGCGGCAAATTTATCCTGGATGTGCAACAGTCAATCCCTGCGGTGTTAATCAGCAATGGGGTGGGCATTACGCCTATGATTAGCATGGCAAAAGCAGCGACCCGCCTTAATCCCAATCGACCTATCTGGTTTTTGCATGGTGCCAGAGATGGGAGGTTTCATGCCTTTCGCGATGAGATGAGGGCGATCGCGCAACAGAATCCCCATCTCACCATCCACTACGCCTACAGCCGTCCCAGGGAAGAGGATACCGATCACTATCACAGCGTCGGTTATATAGATCCTGAGTTGATTCAATCACTGATTAGGGAAACAGCAGAGTATTTCCTATGTGGCTCTCCTCCATTTTTAGCATCAATTCGTGAAGGCTTAAAAAATGCAGGGGTACCTGAAAGTCGGGTCTTTTTTGAGATGTTTACGAAGGCAAATAAATCCACCTCTGAAGTTTCATCGGTTAACGGTTCTAAGGGCAGGGTAGAAGCCGAAATTGTCTTTACCCAATCAAATAAAACCATTCCCTGGCAAGCGGAGGCAAGCAGCATTCTAGAATTTGCCGAAGCCAACGATTTGAACCCTCCCTACAGTTGCCGCCAGGGAATCTGTGGCACCTGTCAGTGCAAGATCCTGGAAGGTGAGGTGGAATACCAGGAAACCCCAACAGCGGCGATCGAAGACGGTTCAGTCCTGATCTGCATCTCTAAACCAAAGACCTCAAGATTGCTGCTCGATTTGTAAGG
>JBAUTA010001394.1:0-3277 GCA_049581985.1 Kovacikia sp. | reverse complement strand
CTCTAAAAGAGCTGGCACCGCTCTATCGCCAGTCCCACTCCCAGGTCACCGTGCGCTATAATTTCGCCAGCTCTGGGGCTCTGCAACAGCAAATTGAAAATGGTGCGCCCGCCGATGTATTTATCTCGGCGGCGGTAAAGCAAATGGATGTCCTACAGCAGAAAAACCTGCTCACCCCTGGCACCCGTCGGAATCTCTTAACGAATCGGCTTGTTTTGGTGGTTCCGGCCAATTCCTCCAGAATCACAAACCTGAAGAGTTTGACGGATATTCGAGTGAAACGGATTGCGATCGGCAACCCAGGGAGTGTCCCAGCCGGACAATATGCGGAAGAAGCACTGACCAAAGTAGGGTTATGGCAGCAACTGAAGCCGAAATATGTGCTGGCAGGTAACGTTCGGCAAGTGTTGCAGTTTGTGGAATCTGGCAATGTCGATGCCGGGTTGGTTTATCTCACCGATGCTAAAACCAGTACCCAGGTTAAAGTTGCCCAAATCATTCCAGCGAACTTGCACGCTCCGATCGTCTATCCAATTGCGATTTTGAAAAATAGCCGTAATCAAACCGTTTCTAGAAATTTTGTGCAGTTTTTATTTAGTAATGCAGCCAGACGAGTCTTTACAAAATACGGTTTTACCCTGACCTAACTCAGAGAACACATGGAACTGGATCTTTCCCCCCTATGGATTTCGCTCAAAGTGGCAGCTTCTGCCACCATCGTCACCTTTCTCATGGGCATCTTTGCTGCATACCGGATGTTAGGCTATCGGGGACGTGGGCGATCGCTGATAGAGGGCGTTCTGATTTCACCACTCATTTTGCCGCCCACAGTCGTTGGCTTTCTGTTGCTACTGATGTTTGGCAAAAACGGTCCCCTCGGTCAACTGATGGGACAATTTGACTTCACCCTTATCTTCACCTGGTATGCCGCAGTGGTGGCTGCGATCGTCGTATCCTTCCCTCTGATGTATAAGACGGCCTTGGGTGCGTTTGAACAGATTGACCAGAGCTTATTGCAAGTCGCCAGAACGCTCGGTGCCTCTGAAAGACGGATCTTTTGGCAAATTCTATTACCGCTGGCGATTCCCGGACTGGTGGCAGGCGTCACGCTTGCCTTTGCCAGAGCCTTAGGAGAATTTGGGGCCACCCTGATGTTGGCAGGCAATGTTCCCGGACAAACCCAGACCATGCCGATGGCAATCTACTTTGCGGTCGAGGCGGGAGACATGGGCTTAGCCTGGCTGTGGGTGATCGTCATTATGGCAATTTCCCTCTCAGGTCTGATGCTGGTTCATCTGTGGCAGCAACGTTACGAACAGAGACAACAGCGATCGCAGGGAGGGCTGCTGGAAGCCAACGAGCCAGTGAATCGTGGTGGAAAACGCACCGAGCCAGCCCAGTTAGGGCAGTGGAATAAACCGCAATTAATCGATACCCCCGCGGGATTACTGGTTGAGATTGAAAAACAATTGGCGAACTTTAAACTCGACACAGCTTTTACGGTCCAACGGACTACCGCACAGCCAGAAACGTTAGGCATCCTCGGTGGATCGGGTTCGGGTAAAAGTATGACACTCCGCTGTATTGCCGGGGTCGAAACGCCGACCAGCGGGCGCATTGTTCTAAATGGACGCACCCTGTTTGATGCTGACCAACACATTAACCTGCCCAGCCACAAGCGCAATGTCAGTCTGGTATTTCAAAACTATGCCCTGTTTCCCCATATGACGGTTGCTGACAATGTGGCGTTTGGCTTGCAAAAGCTGCCAACTGCCCTACGCCGACAACGGGTGGCACAACAGCTTGCGCGTGTGCAAATGCAGGGATTGGGCAATCGCTATCCCCATCAGCTTTCGGGTGGGCAACAGCAGCGGGTGGCTCTGGCACGGGCCCTGGCAACAGAGCCAGAAGTGCTGCTGCTGGATGAACCCTTCTCCGCCCTGGATACCTATCTCCGCAGCCAGATGGAACGACAATTGTTGGAAGCCCTGTCTACCTATCGCGGCATGACGTTATTTGTTACCCATAACCTGGAGGAGGTCTATCGGGTCTGTGAAACGCTGATGGTGATGTCAGGGGGGAAGGCGATCGCCTACGATTCTAAGCATCAAATCTTTGAGCATCCCCAAACGGTACGGGTGGCCCAGCTTACAGGGTGTAAAAACTTCTCGCGGGCGGTCGTGATCCAGGGGACAAATTTAGTCGCAGCGACCGATTGGGGGGTGACGTTGCAGGTGCTGGAAGCGATTCCCGATCGCCTTACGGATATTGGCATTCGCGCCCACCAAATTAGGATTACTACCAACCCTGACGACGACAATACCTATCCCTGTTGGTTAGCAGCAACCAGCGAAACGCCCCACCGGATGACGCTGTTTCTCAAGTTCAATGCGGCCCCCGCTGACTCGCAGGACTACCATGTGCAGGCGGAGATCTTCAAGGAAAGGTGGCATAGCATCAAAGATCAGCCCTTTCCCTGGAATCTGCGGCTTGATCCGGCTCGGTTGATGCTAATGGTGGACTGAGGCATTCGACAGGAGTCGGTCGTGGACTCAGCAGCCCCATGTTTGGGAGAAAACTTTCATGGGTACATTAAAGTAGGTATTGTATCCAACTAGCATTATGGGTTCCTGGACGGTTAGGGTTCTATTAGTTGAGGCTGATGAAGAGGATTATTTCGTTACACGCGACCTACTCTCTCAGATTAAGCGAGTCAGGCTTGACTTAGAGCGGGTAGCAACCTATGAAGCGGCGTTAGAAGTAATTCCATCCCATCAACATGATGTTTATTTAGTGAACTACCGCCTGGGACAATCTGAGCAACTGAAAGTATTGCAAGCTGCTATTTTAAAGGACTCTCGATCGCCCATTATTCTTTTAACTGACAATATTAACGCAGAGGTGGAGCGGGTAGCCATGCAGCCAGGCGTGGCGGATTATCTGGTCAAAGGGCAGATGAATGCGCCTCTGCTGGAACGGTCTGTTTGCTATGCAATTGAACGCCACCAAACCCTGGAGGTTCTACAGGAACGTGAATCTCAACTAGAAGAAATCCTAGGCTCCTTAAAGGATGTCGTCTGGTCTGCTGCCGCCCCAACTTTTGAAATGCTGTATGTCAGTCCTGCGGTTCATTCTGTCTATGGACGGTCTGCAAAGGAGTTTTTTGAGAACCCAGATCTCTGGCTGGAGGTGGTTCTTGCCGACGATCGAAACTGGGTAAAGCAAGCTTTCCAGGCGTTTCTGGAAACAGGTTCGAGGGACCTCGAATACCGGATTC
>JBAUTA010001393.1:0-2454 GCA_049581985.1 Kovacikia sp. | reverse complement strand
ACGATCGCAAATGTAGTACCTCAGTTTTGCCAGTTCTGCTCGTCGTTCTGCCAGGGTTCCCTTTTTGTATTTCAGGATGCGCTCTAATCCAAACAGGTGGACGATCGCGGGATGGGGAAAGGACTCGATCTGGAAGCGCCCCAGTTGTTTCGGTTGAATCGTGGGCGCGTGTTGAAAACCCCTTGCTTCCAGGCTTAAACCAAAGCCAACAGTTCGTTCTGCAAACCGACTACCCAAATTGGCAGGATAACAACCCGCATGGTAGCGACCAAAATATTTGTGCGCGAGGCGATCGGGCAATCGCATTCCGGTCGCATTGGGAATTAACGTCGGCGCATCCACCGCAATCATGCCAGATTCATTAGCAGGAATCCAGGTGTCAACCCAGGCAAGGATATGGGCAATCTCATGGTGCCGCTGTAAGTCCAACAGTTTTAGGCTGCTATTCTGCCACTCCAGGCAACACAACCCACTCGCCCCCGAACTCCAACCAAAATCAATTCCCAAAAAAATCATTCCCTTCTGTCCTCTGCCTGATGCCTTTCTCTCCCTTACAGCCCTACGCAAGCACGTTAGGACATTGGACTTAAAGGGGGTGTGGGGGCGTTGCCCCCAGCCAGGGGTTCCACCTCTGCACCCTGTCCTAACCTGTAGGAGTAGTGCTATACAATGCTGAAAGAAACTCATTTCTAACAACACTTATGCCAGTAAAACGCGGTGAAATGGTGAAAGCGGTGAAGGAAAAGCTGGAGAACAGTCTGGAAGCTCAAGCCAGCGACGTGCGCCTTCCTCCCTATATCTTTGAAACTCCTGGTGAAGTAGTGGATTTGAGCGGGGATTATGCTCAAGTCAAGTGGGGAATTGTTCCCACCCCCAATATCTGGCTGCGTCAGGACCAGTTAGAGCCTTTCAATTCCAAGCCAGCAGCGGAGTAAGACAGGAGCAAAGGAATCGTACAGTTTAACCTGCGGAGGCAGGGTTCGTTTCTATAGCTGCGGTTTCAACCGCCACTACCCTTTCTGCGCCCGTCTGTCTCCTCACCTTTCATCCCTTCTACCGGATGCTGTCCGTAGAAGGGCAGTGCTTCTGACCAATGGGGGCGGGTTCCCTGCTGCCAGACGAAATTCGCCACTGCCAGCAGGCTGGTGGCAGAAGAACCCAGGCTACCTTCTGCTTTAACTAAGTGGTAGGGATGGGGCCAGTTAGCCAGGGTTTTTTCCCATAAAGCGGCAGGCATTACCGAATCTGGCAGGATTGTTTCCAGCCCTTCTGGGGTGGCAACGGAGCGGTAAATAGCTCCAAAAATTTCTCCTCGCTGGGCAAGGAGTTGAACCGCAATGTCCTGTTCTTCAGCCAGGATTAGTTGTTCTGAGTGGGCGATCGCCTCCAGGGTGGAAATTGCAAACAATGGAATTTCTAATTGCTGTGCCAGTGTGCGGGCTGTGACGACTCCTATCCGAGTTCCGGTAAAGCCTCCCGGTCCTTTTGCCACCGCAATAAACGCCAGGTCGCTCCAGGTTTGCGGCTTTAGAAACTCTGCCAGATGGATGTGTAAATGGGTGGAAAGATCTCGCCCCAGATTCCATACCTGAGATCGGGCATCTCCCTGAAAGTTGTCGATCGCCAATCCCAGGTCAGGACTTGCGGTATGGATGGCGAGGGCGTAGGGCATATTTGCAGGGATTGGGGGGGATGGGGAATGGGGAGTGGGGGAGCCTTACTTTTGATTATTTTGCTTTTTCAAGGCTAGTTTCCTAACCCTTCCTCCTTTTATCCACTCTCGGTTCTTCCTGCGCTTGCTGACACGCTTCGATCGCCTGCCGGAAACCCAGCACCACCAGAATATTGGACAGAGTCAGAAAGGATTCTGCGCTTCCGTGGAGCCAGTCCACATTTGCCAGGCTTTCTCCATAGGTAACTTTTGCGTAAATCCCCGCTGGAATCGTTACTCCGACAAATACGAGCGTCATGTAAAACCCAATCAACGCCAACCGCGGGGCTTGCTGCGATCGGGTTAGAAACCAGAGAAACGCCAGATAGGGAAAGAGCGAAATCGCAAACAAGGATTCTTTAGAGATCGAAAAAGCTGGCAACATTAGAAAAACGGGCGCGATCGCGCCGACTTTGATCCCGTTGCCTGTTGCCTTCTGCCCGCTGCCTTCGCTTCCCTGTTTCCAAAGCTGCCAGGCCGCTAGCATCAGCGTCCCATTCCCCACGACCGTCATCGCCGCTTGCAGGGTCACGAGCCACTCCAGCGAAACCGCGTTATCAAAGAAATGCCAGGTACAGGCACACATTGCACTCACTAACGCAGGCAGCATTGCCAGGGAAAACCACCACCAGGCACGATTCTGGGTGACTTCACCATACGTCCAGATGAGCCAGATGGCGGCGATCCATTCAATCACACTAGAAGTATGAATAATCCAGGTAGGAATTGAGAGGACGTGCATG
>JBAUTA010001392.1:0-3034 GCA_049581985.1 Kovacikia sp. | reverse complement strand
TCGGTTTGCCAAAATTCTGCGAAAGGCTGATTAACGGTTGAGTCAGTCATGTTGCACTGCTCCAGAGTTCAACAACAGAGATGGGTATACCAATTTAAATAGGGAACAGGGCAGATTGGGGACGGGGTGCAGGGGTTCCACCCCTGGCTAGGGGCGAAGCCTCCACACCCCCATTTGCAACCTTCATTTTTTAAATTGGTATTATTTACTCTAGCGCCCGTTGGCTCAGGTCGTTTTCAGTTGTTGCAAATGTTGTTCCAATGCCGGTTCCACCCGTTCCATCAGCCCTTCCCAGTCTTCGGGTTGGCTCTGACGAAACAGGCGCATGGTGGGATACCAGGGGGTATCTTGCCGATCGAGCATCCAACGCCAGTCGGGAATCGCTGACAGTAAAACCCATACAGGTTTGCCCAGAGCACCTGCCAGATGGGCAACGGCAGTATCTACGGTAATGACCAGATCCAGTTGGGCGATCGCGGCAGCTGTTTCTGCCATATCGTAAAGCTGACTACTCAAATCCTGCACTTGAGCTTCCCAGCCCAGTTCCAGCAGATCTAGCTGGGGAATCCCCTTTTGCAGACTATAAAAAGCCACCTGGGGAACTTGCAGCAGCCGCTGAAAGCATTTCAACCGACAGGATCGACTCTGATTTCGCTTGTAAAGGTTACCCCCTGTCCAGACAATCCCCACTTTTAGCCGGGTTCCTGGAGGAGCATCGAGGCGCAGGTTGGAGGCAGGAGCTTGCAGATAGGGGACCTGAGCTGGAAGAGTTTCCATGGTTGTGCCCAGAATTCTTGGCAAACTCATGATTGGAGCATAGGTCTGAAATTCGGGCAGGGGGTGGCCCAGTGGTACCCGTTGCTCAATCGTAGGAATCGTGGACAGCAGCCGCAGCAAGGGTTGGTGACAGGTCAGAACCACCCGTCCACCCTTTTGGGCAAGCATGCTTGCGTAGCGGATGAATTGAATCGTATCGCCCATTCCCTGTTCTGCATGCAGCAACAGGGTTCGACCGCGTAAATTAGAACCATCCCACAGGGGTTGGGGGAAGGGACAGGGAACAAATTCTCCTGTTTTGAAGCGCCACTCATATTCCTCAAAGCCCCGGAGATAGTCTCCGGCAATCAGGTACATCAGCGAGCGGTTGTAGCGGGCTTGGGGATTGGAGGGAGCTAGGGTGAGGGCGCGATCGTAGCAGGCGGTGGCCTCTTCAAATTTGCCCTGCTCTTGAAGGGCCGTACCCAGGCTGATGTGTGCTTCGACATAATCCGGTTGCGCCCCCAAGGCCTGCCGGTGGTAAAAGACAGCGGGTGCCGGTTTTCCTTGCCGTTGCAGAATTACGCCAATATTGTTGAGAGTTTCTGGATGGTTGGGGGCTGCGGTGAGTGCTTGCTGATAGTAGGCAAGCGCTTCATCCAGCTTGCCCTGGTCTTGCAGAATTGAGCCTAGATTGCTGAAAGCCTGAATATTATTTGGTTCAAAGGTAACAATCTGGCTGTAGGCGTTGGTTGCTTCTTCAATTAAATTTTTCCCCTGTTTCCAGAGGGCAAGGGATAAATTTTCCCGCGCCCCTGTGTAGGCGGGCTGGAGGGCCAGCGCCTGGCGATAAAGTGCCATGCCTTCTTCCAATTTGCCATGCTGACAGGCGATTACCCCCAACAGGTTTAGCGCTTCTGCCTGCTGCGGATTTTGCTGCAAAATTTGGCGATAGATCTGCTCTGCCTGCACCAATCGTCCCGCTTGATGATGGGCCGTGGCGATCGCCAGTGCTTCAGGAATATGGGATTGGGTAGGAGGTCGATTACTCACAGGAGGAAAGGATGAAGGATTAACGAAGATATAGCCGTAGTCATCATGGTTAGGACAGGGTGCAGGGGTGGAACCCCTGGCTGGGGGCAACGCCCCCAGTCAAAACTACCCACGAATTGGGGATTACTAACAGTTCTCGTGATTTTCCCCTTATTTTGTCCTCAGCCCTAAATAGCTGGGTATTGTTCAACTAAAGAGGCATTTTGGGAATGGAACTTTTTGCCTGGGGCTTTTTGCCTGGGAACAATGCCCGCTCCTCCTGTGGGTCATTCATGATACTTATCTACTTACCCACCTCAAGCAAGCAGGTGAGTTTATTTGCTATGGCAGTCCTAAATCATTTGGGAACAAGCAGAGTGGTGAAAGTCTTTCCCTGGCGGGAAAGGCTTTCACCATCCAAATAGGATCGCTATAAGCGTTTGATTTTCGTTAAGATGCTTACCAGGCAAAATCATCAACATAACCACATTCGTGTAATTTTAGAGAATTTTTTCTGCCCGTGCCTCCTATTTCTAAATGCCAATTTCCATGCTGAATGAGTTGCTGCCATTTAACTTTGAATTGAATCCAGTCATTATTGCAGGGGTAGGACTGTGGTCCCTGGCTTTGTATTTGGGCCTTTCTCCCGCTAGTGAATGGGTCACCACTCAACTGAGCCGCTGGTTTAATTTCGCGGAGCGATCGCTCTATACCTCCGCCGAAGAATTTGAACGAACCCGCCGCGCCAGGGAATCTTTAAATGGACTCTACGCTTCTATTTTTAGCATCGTGCCCTTTCTTTTAATGGGTGGCTTATGTGACTACCTGATTGAACTGAGCTTAGGCCGTAGTTGGGCGGTCAGTATGGGAATACTGGTTTGTATAAGTTGTGGCATCTACGAGTTGGGTCGGCGCAACGGACAGGCATCAAAATAGAGCGTTTCTTCACCTGAGCTATGTCAATCAAAAATATCATCTCTCTCGGCTTGCTGGTTTTTATCCCCATTTCCGTAGCAGCTGAGTATTTAGAATGGGGATCTTTGGTTGTATTTGTAACATCGGCGATCGCGATTGTTCCCCTGGCAATCTGGCTTAGCACCGCCACCGAAGAAGTTGCCGTAGTTGCAGGCCCGTCGATCGGCGGCTTGTTAAATGCGGTCTTTGGGAATGCGACTGAATTGATCATTGCCCTGGTCGCCCTCAAGGCAGGGCTGATTGATATCGTCAAGGCCAGCATTACAGGCAC
>JBAUTA010001391.1:0-3670 GCA_049581985.1 Kovacikia sp. | reverse complement strand
AGCGGGTCTGGAAGGCGATCGCCCAACGCACCGAAACACGGCTGCGGGACTATGCAATGGTGCATCTGCTCAGCCATAACCTACGGGCGGGTGAAGTGGCTTCAGCGAACGTGGGTTCCTTTGATGGTCGCCTGGTCACGTTGACTCAGACCAAAAATAAACAGCCCCGCATCGTGCCGCTGTCTGAAGCTGGACAGCAGGCCATCCAGACTTATCTGAAGTGGCGGCGGGGCCAGGGCGAAACGGTGACACCGGAGAGTCCTTTGATTCTGTCTCATCATCAAGGGTGGGAAGGCGATCGCCTCAGCTACCACGGGATCTACTTCGCTGTGGAGCGGATTGGGGAGCTGGCGGGACTGCCGGAGCTGCACCCGCATCAGTTTCGGCATACTGGGGCAACGGAGCTGCTGCGGATGGGCATGGATCCAGCCCATGCCATGCTGTTGACCGGACACACGGATGGGCGATCGTTCAAGCGCTATACCTTGGCTGTGGAGCAAGAGGCGGCGATCGCGGCGTACTATCGGCTCAAAAGTGAGGGGCAGGCTGAGAAGGTCGTGTATGCCCAAAAGCTGAGTCGGGAACAGCGTCAATTACTGATGGCGATGGCAGAGCTGACGCAGATGCAGCCGCTGTTTCAGGATGACTTGGAGAAAGGCGAGATTACCTTTGCCGAGTTATGGCAGGAGAATGCGATCCATCTGGAACGGATGGTGGCTGAGGTGTGGCAGTTACCGGAAAAGTTGGGTGTGGCACTCTAAGATTAAGTGCTCTCCCCTAGATTAACAAGATGAAGTGCGGGGTTAATCGCTTCAGAAGCAAGCTGAAGTGGAGTTTTTACAGGTGTTCGGGGAAGATGATTAGTAGTTAGCGATCCTCCGATGGCAGTTTAAGTGACCACCCGTTGTGGAAAGGTAAGATCGCTCGGATAGGCGATTAATTGCATTACAAAGATTACGCTCTAATCAGGGGCTGTGTTTATAGAGTGCACTTTCGGAACAAATTCATCAATTAGCGTGACCAATACAGCAGCGGTGGGAACCGCCAAGACAATACCAATCAACCCTAACAGCTTGCCCATCACGAGGAAGACAAGAATTACAACCACTGGATGAAGATCTACTTGCTTACCCATGACTAGGGGTTGAACAAGGTGAGCATCAATTTGATTGAGTACTAGAAACAGGAGCAAGACAAATAGAAATTTCCAAGGCGAAAAGGTAAGAGCAACAAGCGCTGGCAAAAAGGTTCCAGCAATCGAGCCAAAGTAAGGAATGACCTCCAGCAAGCCTGCAATTACACCGAAGGATAGTGCAAGTGGAATCCCTAATGCCCATAGACCAATGGTCGCTCCTAGCCCTAAAAACAACATAGCGATGCCAGTCCCAAATATCCAACCTCGTAATCTTACGCCAATCGTTTTCAGTAAGCGGTTGAATTGCTGATGATGCTGACGAGGTACTAATCGAAAAACGCCAGCAATTAAAGTAGAGGGATCGTAGGCCATGTAAAGGGCGAGAATGAGCGTGGCGACTATCTCAATCGTTGTTCCGAAGGTTTGTCCAATAAGGAGCGGAAATGACGACAAGACCTGATCGGCAAAATTCCGAAACTCCGTCAAGCCCAGAGAAAGGTCAGGCACAATGCTAAAACTGCGATGAAGTTTTACAGATAGCTCGATTAACGAATTGAAATAATTTGGAAGTGCTACAAGCAAATGCTGAGTCTCTCCCAGTAGATTAGGGAAGATAAACGCGACCAGAAAAATACCAAATCCCCCGATCAACCCAACTAGAATCAGAACGGCTGCCCAACGCTGTTTGACCAATTTTTGCAGCCATCGCAGCAATGTTCTTAAGATTACAGCAAGCAAAATGGCAACAGCAATTAGTTCCAGCACGGGCAGCAGTTGATAAAGAATATACAAAACCGCTGCAAACATTACAGCCAATGGGGTGCCATGAGTCAACCGCTCCCATAGGCTGTCATTATTTCTAGAAGGCGAAGGGTTTTGCTCGGCATCCCTGGGCATGAGTATTTTAAATTCGTCTATGAAAGGACATGGTTCAAGTGAGGGTAACACTTTCTAAAAGTATAAAGGGCTATAACCGAATGGCACTGACGCAAGGTGAGGAAAATAGCACTTATCCCTTGCTATGAGAAGATCATAGGCTTGGAGAAGTAATAATGTGAGCACGCCCGCCACAATGTTGCAAACAATCTTTACCTGGGTCTGAAATCGAAGGATTAGGCGCTATGCGGAACACAACATTTACTTTCTCTTGCTCGATTTCAACCCGTTTCACTAAAGTACGAATAATTTCTCGCTGTGTAGACCAGTCCATCTTAGTTAGACCATCCTTGACCCTGGTTGAAAATTCTTCCAATCGACCGATGATTAAGCGGATTTCCGTCGTCTGGGCTACCTGGGGTCAAGCCGAGGTACGTGCAAATTAGTGCAAGATGATGCCAGGAGTCATATGTAGTATAGCTTTTGAGTATTCTCAATAACTGACTAATGACAGATCTTGTCCCTTAGAAAAAACTCTAAAAGCCTTGGCCTATAAAGCCTTCACCGAATCGATGTCAAGTTCAGTAGTTCGTTCCTGAGCTTCTCAATTGGCCTCCATTTTAATCTATAGAAGGCCGAAAGTTGGCACTTGGACTCATCGCAACTAGGGCGTTTTACTCAAAGAAAATGGTAAAAGGCCGTAAAACATTGACTTTCAAGAGGTTGACCAGGAATTGCTTGCGTAAGAAAAGCTTTAAGGATCGGGTTAAGAGGCTGTTTGAAAAGTTAGGAAGGCTCTCAAGCGGATAATCTGTCAATGAACAATCTGCGACAGGATCTTGAGAGCAATGACAAAAGCATACGATAGCGACCTGACTGTAGAGCAGTGGGAATTTCTCGAACCCTTGATCCCTTCGGCTAAAACTGGAGGCAGACCGCGCACCACCGAGATGATTAGCGTTCTCAATGCAATTTTCTATGTGGTGATTACGGGGTGTCAGTGGCGACAGTTACCCCATGACTTTCCGTCCTGGTCAACAGTTTATAGCTATTTCCGAACGTGGCGCGATGATGGAACTTGGTGCAACATCAATGAACATTTGCGAATGCAGGTGCGCGTCAGTGAAGAACGTCATCCCAGTCCCAGTGCCGCAATCTGCGATGCGCAATCTGTAAAAGTGGGAAATCCAAGATGTCACTCGATTGGATTTGATGGCGGCAAGTTGATTAAGGGGCGTAAACGTCATCTGCTCGTGGATACCTTGGGACTGGTGTTGATGGTCATTGTCACCGCTGCCAATATCTCTGACCAACGCGGGGCTAAGATTCTATTCTGGAAAACCCGACGCAGGGGTATGAGTACATTTCGTCTCGTCAGAATATGGGCAGATGCGGGCTATCAGGGGCAAGCATTCATGGAATGGGTGATGGATCGCTTTCGCTACGTTTTGGAAGTGATCAAGCGTTCAGACGATTTACCTGGGTTCAAGGTTGTTCCCAAGCGCTGGATTGTAGAGCGAACCTTTGGATGGTTGCTTTGGTCACGCTGGTTCTGACGGATTCTGTAGGGAGGTTTTCTGGTAAGTTAAAAGCCTCAAAATCGGTATAGCTCCCATGATGCAGACCAAATCCGCAGGCTCTAAAACGATATGCTTACCC
>JBAUTA010001390.1:0-9159 GCA_049581985.1 Kovacikia sp. | reverse complement strand
GCAGGGAATCGTTTGTCCAAATTTTGGCTTGAACGGTGAACAGGCGACAGAGGGCAGAAGGAACTCACAACGCTCCATGCTTCAGTCTCAACTTTCGACGATTCCCTGTCCTCACATCTCTTTTCAGTGATAGATGGACCGATGTCACACCTGCCTTTCCCGTCTAATAGGAGCTTGAAACAACTGGTAGTCGCTTTTCTCATAAGCAGTGTGCTATCAGCGGTGACGGCCCAGGCTCAGACTCCAGTACCAGCGACTACATCGGCTGCTGCGCCTAATTTTCGGCTGCAAAATCAAGCTTCTTACCGATATGACGCAATCACGTCAGTCTGCGATCCGCAATCGGGAAATACCCAAAATTGCACGTCAAACGATTTAGTTCAAATTAATAGCGCCACGAATGCGATCGGCGGTACGGTGACGCCCCAGTTGATAGATCCCTTAGGCCGGATTGTTGGCTGTGCGGGAGAAGTGTTAAGTGATTACACCGGATTCACTATCGCACTGTACGAAACCGATCCGAGTGATCCGACTGGCGTCAATCTCGGACGGTTACTTGCGCTGACCCCAACGGAGGTGCCAGACAACCCAGGAAATCAGATTTTAGAAGGACGATCGCCCAACACCACGAACAGCAATCCGTTCTCACTTACGAATGGCGATCGGGGCGTGTACAACTTCATGCTGGATATCCAGAAAGGGCAGCTAGATCAGGGCCGCACCTACATTCTGGTGATCAATCCACCGCGCAATTCAATCTATGCCCAGCGACGATTCCACCTAACGATCGGAGCACGCAATGGTAGTCAGGTGTCCTACACCGTCAGGACGATTGATGGCAAACCGATTAGTAATAGCGATAACACAAACTCTGTCACCGAAACTCTCACGGTTCAGAATGCGGAACAAACCAGCCTGGTAATTGCAGCCCTTAGTTTTGGTGTAGGAATCTGCCAGGCCCAGGAGATTCAGATCATTAAAACGGGCGATCGTGCCACCGCCGAGCCAGGAGACACGGTCATCTACCGCCTGCTAATTAGGAACCTTGCCAGTGCAGCAATCAACAACCTGACAATCACCGATACGCTGCCTTTGGGCTTTCGTTTCTTACCCAAATCGGTTCGGGTAGATTATCACGGCACGTCGATTCCCATTACGACAGTGCAAAATGGCTCCACCGTTACCTTTAGGGTTGGTGCTGCCCTCCCCCAGGGGGCAACTGACCCCAGTTCAGTCTTAAATATTGCCTACGCGGCAGTGGTCACCCCCGATGCGGTGCGGGGCAAGGGACGAAATAGCGCGATCGTCTTCGGACAGCGAGCAGATAACGGCTTTGGGGTGAAGGATGGTCCAGCCGTGCACCAACTCCGAATTCGTGCTGGCATCATTACTGACTGCGGCACCATTCTTGGGCGCGTGTTTATTGACAAGAACTTCGATGGTGAACAGCAACCTGGAGAGCCGGGAGTGCCTAACGCAGTCATTTTTATGGATGACGGCAACCGCATTACTACCGACGCGAATGGTCTGTACTCAGTTGCCAACGTCCTGCCAGGATACCGCACCGGAGTCCTTGATTTGAGCAGCATTCCAGGCTACACCCTGGCTCCTAATCTGCATTTCAGCGAGCGCAATAGCCAATCCCGCCTGGTGCATTTAGAACCGAGTGGCATGGTGCGGATGAACTTTGCCGTTACTCCTTCATCTAGAGAGGGCGCTAAGCCATGAAAGCGCAGAAGCATTCCCTGAAAACCTATCGGTTCTGGTTCCTGCTCACGACGAAAGTGCTGTTGTTGTTCTGGCTTAAGACTCCTACAAGCGTGGCTACGCCTGCTTCAGACATGCCACCCGCGAGAAATGCCCAGGCACCTGCGGAGGTCAATCCGATCAGCCAACCTGCGCTAGAGGCAACGCCTATTACCCCTGATTCCGAAGCATCTCCCTCCTCCTCTCTCTCTTCCCCCTCCTCCCCCCTATCTCTCCTTGCTCCAGCAGCGCCGCAACCGCAACCGGACACCTCCGATTCAGGCACCCAACCAGTCCCGATCGCTGCACCCTTTGTTTCTTCTCCTTCCCCTATTTCTTCCCCTGCCTCTAGTCCTGCTTCCCTTCCGTCTTCAACCACCCCCCTCTCCCCCGGCGAAATCCGCATTCTGCTTCCCGTGACCCAAACAGTCGTGGATGTTCAGGCTGCCACAGTAGTTTTGCAGTATGCCCAGGGCAGCCAAATTGAACTAAAAGTAAATGGATTAAAGGTATCTGACAGTCTGGTAGGGCGCACGGAAACGGACAAAACCACCGGCATCGTTACCCAGATCTGGTATGGAGTGGCTTTGAAAGAAGGGGAAAATACCCTGACGGCTCAGACCGTAATCAATGGAGTTGCGGGTGCGCTGGCTAGCGTGCAAGTCCAGGTGCGCGGTGATGTGAAGCAGATTACGGTTAGCACGGTTGAGACGAGAATTCCGGCGGATGGTCGATCGATCGCCACGGTGCAGGGACAACTGATCGATGACAAGGGCAACCGTTCCAGCCGGGATGCGATCGTGACGCTCGTGGCCTCCGAAGGGGAATTTGTCGGGGCAGATGCCAGTCCCGATCAACCGGGCTTTCAGGTGAAAGCAATCCAGGGACAATTCACCGCATCGTTACGCTCTAGCCTGAATGCCAAAACCGTCAACATCCGGGCGGTATCTGGAAATCTGGAAGCCTTTACCCAACTGTTGTTTGAAACCAACCTGCGAACGTCCATAGCCACTGGTGTCATTGATATTCGCTTTGGCAAACGGGGCACCAACTTTTACGACAGCTTTCGGGATTTTTTGCCGCCCGATCGCAACAACCGCTATGAGTTTGATGTCCGGGGGGCTGTATTTGCCACGGGTAAACTGGGCGAATGGCTGTTTACCGGAGCCTACAACAGCGATCGGAACCTGAACCAAACCTGCGATGGCACTACCCGTCTGTTCCGCGATACCCAATCCTGTGACCAGACCTACCCCACCTATGGCGACAGTTCCCAGTCCACAGTAGTCGCTCCTTCTACCGATAGTCTGTATCTGCGCCTGGAGCGAACCTCGCCCATCCCTGGTGCTGGTATCGACTACGCCCTGTGGGGCGATTACAACACCGAGGAGTTTGCGCGGAAATCCCAGGAGTTCACCGCCATTACCCGCCAGTTGCATGGGTTAAAGGTCAACTACAACTTTGGCAACCTGCAACTGACAGGCTTCTATGGCAACAACGTGCAGGGCTTTCAGCGCGACACCATTGCCCCCGATGGCACCAGTGGCTATTACTTCCTATCCCGCCGTCTGCTGGTCGAAGGCAGCGAAAACGTGTTCCTGGAATTGGAGGAATTAAACCGACCGGGTACCGTCATTGAGCGCAAATCCCTCAGCCGTGGCCCTGACTACGAAATCGACTACGATCGCGGCACGCTGCTGTTTCGCCAACCGGTTCTGCGGACAGATATCGGCAGCGATGGCGAAACCCTGGTGCGTCGGATTGTAATTACTTACCAGTACGATACGCCAGGGTCAAATAATAGTATTTATGCGGGGCGGGCGGTTTACCACCTGGCACGGGAGCAAAACCGGGAAAGCTGGATCGGCGCGACCTATTTAAAGGAAGACCAGGGCAACCGCGATTTTGAACTGTATGGGGCGGATGCCCTTATTTCCCTGGGTTCCAATGCCCATCTGATTGCTGAATTTGCCCATTCCAGTAACCTGTCGGATACCCTGGGGCGGGTCAGCGGTTCGGCCTACCGGGCAGAACTGGAAGGGGAAATTGCCAATGGCATCTTTGGGCGGGCCTACTATCGCTCTGCTGACACTGGGTTTGCCAATAACGCTACGGTTAGCTTTGTGCCGGGTCAGACTCGCTACGGTGCCCAGGTAACGGCCAAACTTTCTCCCATGACGGCACTCCGGTTCCAGTACGACCACGAAGACAACAAAGGCATTGCACCCCGTCCGCTAACAACCCTGGAAGATTTACTAACGCCTCGACTGGAAGCGGTTTCCGGCTCCAGGGTAGACAATTCGCTGACCACGATTTCCGCCGGAGTCGTGCAGAAGTTTGGCACATCTGAACTGGCCGTTGACTGGTTTCATCGCGATCGCACCGATCGATTAAATCCCACTTTCAATACCACCTCTGACCAGTTGCGATCTCGCCTCACCATTCCGCTCAACGATCGCCTCACCTTCCTGGCCCAAAACGAAACCACCCTTTCGGCCCAAACGGACGCCGTATATAACGATCGCACCCTGCTGGCGCTCAACTGGCAGGCAATGCCCGGTATCAACGTCCAACTGGCGCAGCAGTTTTACACAAAAGGACAGTTTGCCGGACAGTCCATTACCAGTCTGGGCGTGGCTGGAGATTACAAACTTGGCCGCGACACCACCCTCAGCGGACGCCTTTCCCTGCTGAAGGGAACGGATGCTATGACCATGTACGGAGCCGTCGGACTCAGTCACCGCATCGTTCTGGCTCCCGGCCTGAAAATGGATCTGGCCTATGAGCATGTATTTGGTGACTTTTTGGGACGCACCGCTGCCGGACTCCAATTCTCCCAGCCCTTTGCGCCCGGTCAATCTGGTGCTTCGGTGGGGCTGCAATCCGGCGATACCTACAGCGTCGGCCTCTCCTATACGGATAACCCCGACTTTCAGGCCAGCGCCCGGTTTGAGCACCGCACCTCCTCCGAGGGCAGCAACACGGTCATTTCGGCGACGGCCACAGGCAAAATTTCCCCTGCTTTGACCGTATTAGCCCGCTATCAGCAGGCCAGTGCGGCGAACCAACGCTTAAGTGGACTGGGCAACACCGCCACTCTGAAGCTGGGACTGGCCTACCGCGACCCCAACGACGATAAGTTCAACGCCCTATTGCGCTATGAGTATCGCAAAAATCCCTCGACCATCCCCGATACCATTTTGTTTGGCAATGGTACGGGTTCCGTCGATCATGTATTGGCGGCAGAAGCTATCTATGCTCCGAATTGGCGCTGGGAATTCTACGGCAAGTTTGCCCTGCGCAGCAGTACCTCCTACCTGGCCAACGATTTCGTCAATACCGGACTGGTCACGCTGGCCCAAGCGCGCGCCACCTATCGCCTTGGCTACAGGTGGGATCTGATCGCTGAAGCTCGCTGGATTAACCAGCCAGGGATTGGGTACAGCGAAACAGGGATGGTACTGGAAGCAGGCTATTACCTGACCCCCAATCTGCGGCTGTCTGCAGGCTATATGTTTGGGCGGGTGGGCGATCGCGACTTCGACGGCAACTCGCGCTCCTCTGGTGGCCCTTACCTTGGCATCACGATCAAACTCAACGAACTCTTCAATGGCTTCGGTCAACAACGAGTACCCTCACCCCAACAGCAGCCGTCCGTACCCGTTGCCACAACTTCTGCTACCGAACTTGTGTCAGTGCCTGCAATCACACCTGCTACCCCTTCTTCCCCCACCCCATCAACCGACGCTCTCAAAAACACCCTACTCCCCGCACCCCTTCCTGGTACAGTTCCCACTTCAGCCATCTTTCTGAACCCGTAAACTGTAATGCCAATAAGCCGCTTGTTCAAACATCCAGATCCTCAAGTCACTCTGCCCAATTATGCGGCTCCAAGCGGCAATGGCAGACGACGCAGCAGTGTGCCCTTGTTGCTGAAAAGGTTTGGCACGATCGGCGGGTTATGCGTGAGTGCAGCCCTGGTTCTACAGCCAACTCAAGCTCAAGCTCAGATTCAGCGATCGTTTCTTAATCCCAGCTTTGAGCAACCTGCTTTTTCGCCGACGTCTAACTGTTACATCCAAGTCGATGAAAGTTTTATTCCGGGTTGGAGTACCACTCACAGCACTTTTCCGATCGCGGGTAACTGTAGTCAAGCAGGCTACACTGGCGGCAAAATTATTGAAATTTGGACGACAACCTTTCAAGGGGTCAGCACAGCCACAACTCCAACGAGTGCAGGGAGGCAATTCGCTGAACTAAACGCGGAACAAACGTCTCAGTTGTATCAGAATCTCTGTCTTTATCAAGGTGAGACGATTACCTTCTCTCTGTTGCATAGGGGACGGTCAAGTGCCACGACTCCTGATGTAACCAATTTTCTAATTGGACTGTATACCGATCCTGCATCCAAAGTGTTTGGCAGATTCTCCACCACGAGTAATGGCACAGTCACCACACAGCCCGTTGCCCAGAACGGGGCAACGATTCCGGCGGTCAGTAACAACAATGCTGGCAATGGCTGGGTGCGATACAACGGCACCGTGCCTTACACAGGCACAACTGGCAATCAACCGGTCGGCTTTGCAGCCGTTTCTACGGCAGGTGGCAATAATACGATCGGTAACTTCCTGGATGATGTGCAGTTTGCGGGTAAACCTGTGCTTGAGCTGGTAGCCAGTTCCGGTGGTGCAGCAGAATCGGAAACAACCCCTACTACAAATCCTCCTCGAATCAGAGTGGTTGGTCTTGTGCCAACGGGGGGAACGACAATTTCCATTTCCGTTGGTGGCACGGCAATTTTAGGAACGGATTTTACGACGACATCCGGCACATCAACGTTTAATCTGACGATTCCGGCAGGCAATTATGACGGAAGCAATGCCACCAGTCTTTTTACCGTTCCCTTCACGGTCATCAGTAACAATATTCCTCAAGGCAGTAGAACTATCACGTTTACCATACAGCCTTCGTCAAGCTTCTTTACTAGTTCAACCATGACGTGTGGTGGTAGCCCAATCACCACCTCTACCTACACAATCTACGATGATGATTTCCTCAGCGGAAAGGTGTGGGACGATGCAGATAATAGCGCTAACAACACGTTTACAAATATCAATACTGGCTCAGAAAGCGGCACCAATGCAGGTGGGTTGTTATATGCAATTCTGGTCGATTCTAGCAACAGCGTTTTAAAGACCACACCTGTTGCAGCAGATGGCACTTACACCTTTACCAACGTGGCGTTGAATCAAAGCAACGTCAAAATCATTTTAAGTACGACTGCTGGAACCGTTGGTAGTGCGGCTCCTACGGCATCGCTTCCGCCTAATTGGGTCAGTACTAGCCCTCTTACAACGGCTACGTTTAGCACTGGCACCAACATCTCTAGTAAGGACTTTGGCATTGAGCAACTTCCCAACACGACGAACTTAAATCCCTCTGCTCAACCCAATCCAGGTGGAACAACAACTGTGCAGGTGCCAACGTTAACGGGCACCGATCCAGAGGATGGTGCCTTGGGGAGTGGCAAGACGTTCAAAATTGTGACCTTACCGACCAACGGCACACTGACCTACAACAACGCCATCGTGTCAGCGGGGCAAACCATTTCTAACTACAATCCTGCGTTGCTGAGGCTTGATCCGAATGATGGTGTGATTACAGTCAGCTTTACCTATGCGGCGATCGATGCGGCTGGCAAAGAAGACACCACTCCTGCCACTGTTTCAATGCCCTTTGTTGCTCCTACGGCTGATCTAAGTGTGACTAAAACGGATGGACAAGCCAGCACGATCGCGGGTAGCCCAATTAGCTACACCATCACCGTGACCAACAATGGCCCCAGTACCGTCAATAGCCTCACCCTGACCGAGACATTGCCAGCGGCAATCCAGAGTCCAGTTTTCACTCCAAGTACTGGCCTTTACAATAGCGACACTGGCGCTTGGACAGGGTTAAATCTGGCATCCGGTCAGGGCATCACGTTGACGCTCAATGGGACGGTATCTGCCACAGCAGGAACGCTGATCAATACAGCGACCGTAGCGCCACCTTCAGGCATCACTGACCCAACATCTGGGAATAACACTGCAACAGATAATACAGCCATCTATGCGATCGCACCCACAGCAGGAAAGATTGTCATCAATGAGGTGCTATATGCCCAAACAGGTTCAGGGTCTGCTGGAAATGATGAATTTATCGAACTTTATAACGCCTCTTCATCTTCAGTCGATTTGAGTAACTGGAAACTCTCCGACGGCAATTTGATTGAGAACGACACAGATGGGATTGGCAGCATTACTGGAAATTTAAGTAGCCCAGCTTATCTCTTTCCCTCTGGCACAACCTTAGCTCCAGGGCAATATGCTGTTATTTGGATTGGCGATAATGTGCCTGATCACCAGGCTGCGGGAGCAGCCTTTCAGACGTGGTTAGGACAAATTGCAAAATTAAATAATGCCGGGGATGATATCTGGCTTTACGATGCCCAGACACGCATTGTCGATTATGTGGCCTATGGCTCAGGTAGTGCTATCAACACCCCGCCACCAAACGCACTGAACCTGTGGAATGCGACGTATCAAGCTTCATTAGCAAGTGCAAATAATGGTCAGTCGATTAGTTTGACTCCGAATGGGCAAGATGGCAACACCAGTGCCTGTTGGGAACCCGCCACCAGCAGTCAAGCCAACGGGCGGTGTTCAGGCTCTTTGCCAACCCGCGACACCGATACAGTGGGAAGTCGGGTGAATAGCGTTGGGGGTAGCAATAATGGCGTTGTCGCGACTCCACCCAGTTTGCTTTTGGTGAAGCGCATCACGGCAATTAATGGTGTGGATATAGCGAGCATTGTGGATGATCCAGGGTCAACCAACGACAATGCCGCCAATTGGCCGCTGCCCTTAAATGGGGCCAATAACATCAGCACATACCTGCGAGGCCAGATTAACGGCGGCACGGTCAAGCCGGGAGACCTGCTGGAGTATACGATTTACTTCCTCTCGAATGGGGGCACAGCGGCAACCAATATCAAGCTCTGTGACCTGGTGCCGGCAAACAGCACCTTTGTTCCGGCTTCATTTACAAATTCCCCAGAGTCGGGAATCAGCCTGACAATCGGCCCCATCTCAACCAATCTGACCAATGTTCCCGATAGCGACGGAGGGCAGTTTTTTAACCCTGGTGCTACCCCCTCTGTGACCTGCTCTGCGGCCAATACCAACGGAGCGGTAGTGGTGAACGTGGTCAAAAGTCCAGCTACCTTGCCCAACGCCACCGCCCCCGGTATACCGAGCAACTCCTATGGCTTTATTCGGTTTCGCGCCCGAGTAAACTGATTGATTTCTCAAGACTTGGTGTGAGCGTTTTGCAAATCAACATTCGGCCATTCATTCCAATTCCCTTTCAAGG
>JBAUTA010001389.1:0-2047 GCA_049581985.1 Kovacikia sp. | reverse complement strand
GGCAGTGGAAAAGTCGTTGTCCCAGGGAAAAAAGTAAACTCTAGCACCAAGGTCTCTGGCAATCTCAACGGTGCGATCGTCCGATCCCGTATCCACCACGATCATTTCATCGACAACACCGCTAAGGCCACTCAAACAGCCCGGTAAAGCAGCCGCCTCATCCTTCACAATCATGCAAAGACTTAAATCCATAATGCAGGCAGAGGACAGGTAAGAATCTGGGTGAAATTTAAAGATGATTTTGGAGATGGAGAGGGTAGCCCCCCCTGGCTGGGGGCAACGTCCCCACCCCTCCTCCCCTTCTTATCATTAATTTACGTCTAGTTGCTGATCAGGTGTCAGAGAGAGGAGAGCCCCGGGAACCAGCAATTAACTTACCTGATCCCACATCATTAAAAGTTCAACCCTCAAAACTTACAGCCCATCATGCGACAGGGTCGAAAAGTATATGTCACCTATGGCCTGATTGCAGCGAACTGGTTAATGTTCATTTTTGAACAACGGTTGGGAGGAAGTGAAGACTTATCCACTCTATATCGTCTCGGAGCGTTGATTACAGAAGCAGTCTTTATGGGAGAATGGTGGCGCGTGTTAACCGCCAACTTCCTGCATCTTAATCTGTTGCATCTACTGACCAATCTCATAGGGCTCTACGCTTTAGGAAAATTCGTAGAGACAAGATTAGGGAGCCTCAAATTTCTTATTGCCTACTCTGTTAGCGGTGTTGGGGCAATGCTAGTGGTTGCAGTTCTTGCAGTCTTAGCCAACGTTCCCGATCTGCTATGCGTGGGGTCATCAGGAGCTGTTATGGGCTTGCTGGGAACTGTTGCAGCCCTGGTGCTGCGGAGGTGGCAACAGGCAAAAGCCACGATCGCTAGAAATCAACTGGGATTAATTCTAGGGCTAGTTGGGTTACAGGTGGTTTCTGATTGGATAATGCCGGGGTCCAGCATGGTCGGCCATGTATCCGGTTTTATCCTTGGGTTTCTTATCGGTTATTATCTATCCGCTGGTTCAAGCGGTCTAAAATAAACTATACGTCGCCGAGTACGTAAGTATGACCTTTTGTCTTAATCCTGACTGTAGCCAGCCCCAAAATCCTGATGATGCAGATTTCTGCCTTAATTGTGGTGACAAGGTAACTCCATTGCTAAGAGGACGCTATCGAATCGTCCGGCTGATCGGGCAGGGAGGATTTGGAAGAACTTACCTGGCAGAGGATGAGGATCGCTTAAAAGCCCATTGCGTTGTCAAACAGTTTTCGCCTCAGGTGCAGGGAGCAAAATCTCTGGAAAAGGCGATCCAGTTGTTCGGGCAAGAAGCCGTCCGGCTATATGAACTGGGAGAACATACCCAGATCCCTACCCTGTTAGCCTATTTTGAGCAGGATCGACGCCTTTATCTGGTGCAACAGTTTATTGAGGGACAAACGCTGCAACAGGAAATCCAGCAGCAGGGCGTCTTTAGTGAGCAAAAAATCCGGGAAGTCCTTGCCGGAATTCTGCCCATCCTCAAATTTATTCATGACAAGCAGGTGATTCACCGGGATATTACGCCTTCCAACATCATTCGCCGCAAATCGGACAACAGGCTTATGTTGATTGATTTTGGCGTTTCCAAACTCATATCTGCAGAAACTTCTGCCCAACCGGGTACCAAAATTGGCACTGAGGGCTATGCTCCCATGGAGCAACTGCGAAGCGGCAAGGCTTATCCTGCCAGCGATATTTACAGTCTGGGAGCGACCTGTATCTATCTGATGACCCAAACGAAACCCGATGATCTCTACGATCCGCTGGAAGGTCGTTGGATGTGGCAAGAGCTATTGAACCACAAAGGGCGAAAGCTAAGTGAGCCGATTACCCGCATTTTAGACCGGATGCTGAAAGACTTGCTCAACGATCGCTACCCGTCTGCCAGCGATGTCATGCGTGACCTCCGGGTTGCCTTGTCCCGTCCTCCCATAGCCGCAGTGAATCTGGGATTAGCCAATGGTTCTGCTCCCAATTCCCAACCTTCCGTCCCCCAGCCCTCCATTCAAACAAAG
>JBAUTA010001388.1:0-1608 GCA_049581985.1 Kovacikia sp. | reverse complement strand
GATCGCTATTCAACACGGTGGCGGGGCACTCAATACCCCCCTTTGTGGTGGGTGATGCAACCATCAATGGAACTGCTGGAGCCATCACCAATGGCACTTCCATCTCCCCCAATACCCTGTCACCGATCCAATCCTTTTCCGGCAGTTTCACCCAAAACGATATTCAAATCCTTACCGCTTCTCCTACTTCCAACCCGATCAATGAAAATTCACCCCCCACCCTGGAACAACAGGAAGACCTGGCTGATGATTTGACCCAAACCCAGGACGAGGAACTACCCACCGAGATTCCCCAGGTGGAAATGGATGCTGTAGAGGGGACGAGCTATGATGTCGCCCAACTTGAGGAAACGATAACAGACGAATTTGAAGCCTACCTGAACCTGCCAGATGGAACGCCCAAATCCGCCGCCGGAGATGCCGTCAATATCCTGGAGCAAATTGGGGCAGAGACGGGCATCAAACCAGCCTTAGTCTATGCTTCTTTTGTTCCCGTTAGCGTCGCCACCACCCCTGCCAGAGTGGCTCAGACAAAGTCTCTCGATGAAAAACTTTCCCCTTGGGCCCAGTTACTCAAAGATCCCCTGGCAAACAACGACGATCAGCTGGAACTCCTGGTGATCACGGCTAAAGGCCAGCCTATCCGTAAACTAGTTGCCGGAGCCAGCCGAGGAGAGGTGCTCAAAGCGATTCAACAATTTCTCGGTGAAATCACCGATCCCCGCAAAGTCCGCACCACCAGTTATCTGCCAATGGCACAACGCCTTTACCAGTGGTTAATTGCTCCCGTTGAAGCAGATTTAAAGGCGCAGGGCATCGGCAACTTGGCTTATATCTCTGATACGGGATTACGGTTTGTTCCTTTGGCTGCTTTACACGATGGTAAACAATTTTTGATAGAAAAGTTTAGCGTCGGGCTGATGCCCAGCCTGAGTTTGACAGACACCCGCTATACCAGTCTGCAAAATGCAGAAGTATTGGCAATGGGAGCTTCCGAATTTGCCCATTTGCCGCCGTTACCCGCAGTCCCTACGGAACTGGCGGTAATTACCCGCAATATCAGGAAAGGACCGTCCTTTTTGAATCAAGCATTTACCCTGGAAAACCTGAAACAACAGCGACAACAGAATCCTTATCCAATTGTTCACCTGGCGACCCACAGCGAATTCCAGGCTGGCGCTTTAAGCAATTCCTTCATTCAGCTTTGGGATACCCGGCTCAGATTAGACCAGATCCGGCAGCTAGGCTGGAGCAATCCACCCGTCGAACTACTGGTTTTAAGTTCCTGCCGCACGGCCCTGGGCAATGACGATGCAGAACTAGGATTTGCTGGATTTGCCGTGCAGGCAGGCGTTAAGTCTGCCCTGGCAAGTCTCTGGAGTGTCAGTGATGAGGGTACGCTGGGATTAATGACGGAGTTTTATCGACACTTGCAAACAGCCCCAATCAAGGCTGAGGCCCTCAGACAGGCCCAGATTGCCATGCTCAAAGGTCAGGTGTTGATTGAAGCCGGACAACTGCGTGGCTCACGGGGTAGTGAGCTGATTCTCCCAGCTACGCTAGCCGTCGGGGGAACGGTGCCCCTTTCCCATCCCTATTACTTTACGT
>JBAUTA010001387.1:0-1989 GCA_049581985.1 Kovacikia sp. | reverse complement strand
TCCTATGTCCTAATCAATCTGGCGATAGCTATAACGGCAATACATTGTTTCAAATCAGCCAAAAACCGTTGTACTGTAATCATTCCAGGATTAAACCATGAAAAGCGTAATTTACGGTGGTGTATCTGTGCTCATGCTGACGATCGCGGCTTCGAGTCTCGGATTGCCCGCTTCTGCCCGTCCGCCCGTTACCAGTGGTAACTCCACCCTATCTGCACCGTTAGTCATGGCTGGAGAATCGGCCATGACCTTCAACTTCTCAGCTCCTTTTATTACCAATTCAGGGGTCCGTGGTAGTGCCCACTTTATTCGTATAGCAGTTGTGGGAATGGCGTTGAAAGACCTGATGGTTTCGCTACCCAGTCAGATGGAGAACTACGACAGTATTCGCGTCGTGAACCAGGATGGTCAGGACATTCCTGCAAAAATTTCAGCAGATAAGAGTCGGGTTGCTGTTCTGTTTGCCCAACCCGTCCCTCAGGGCACCTATCTAGAATTGATGTTCACCGGAGTTCAAATGCGGACCTCTGGCGGAGATACTCTGTTTTATGGTGTCACGGCTGAGCGGGTCGGAACTTCAGGAGAAATCCCCGTTGGGACTGCCGGAGTGCATATTCCCAGCAGAAGTTAAAGGGTTCCCTTAGAGGATGTTTTAAAGGTCCTATTGCGAGTAGCAAATCGTACAGATCCCCCTAAATCCCCCTTAAAAAGGGGGACTTCAAACCTGTTTCCCCCCTCTTTAAGGGGGGCTAGGGGGGATCGCTGAGTACTTAACATCACAACCCCTAGCTTTTAAAACACCCTCTCAGAGCGATGATGCATCCAACGAAATTTGCCTGGAAAGTCCAAAGCTCTAACAGATTACGTGAAATTTACACCTATTACCTCAGCAATTTAATAGGCTTCATTGTGGGGCGCGCAAAGCGCGCTCCACAATGAAGCTCTTGGGGTTTAGGTATTCTCAAATATTGCCGGAGTAATATATCTATACCTATGAGTACAGGATTGACTAAAACACTTCAGCGATCGCTACTTTCTGCCTTTGCCTTTGCCGTTATTGTTGTGGGGCCTCAACTTCAGGGGGCATCCCAAACTACCCAGCAAACTCCTGCAAGCATCGCCATACAACTGGCCCAGACCCAGACACGGGAGAATGCGGTCGTCGCTGTCGAATCTGTGGGAATGACGGTTTCGAATATGGATCGGGCCATCGATTTCTACACCAAAGTGCTGTCCTTTAAGAAAGTCTCAGACGTGGAAGTTCTCGGCACAGAATATGAACAGTTGCAAGGATTGTTTGGCGTGCGATTACGGATAGTGAAGATGCAACTTGGAAATGAGTTGATTGAGCTAACCGAATATCTCACACCAAAGGGACGACCCATCCCAATTGATTCTCGCAGCAACGATCGCTGGTTTCAACATATTGCGATCGTCGTTAGCGATATGGACAAGGCTTATCAGCATTTACGCAACTATCAAGTCCAACATGCATCCACTGCCCCCCAGCGTCTGCCGGATTCCAACAAGGCCGCCGCAGGCATCCGCGCCTTTTACTTTAAAGATCCCGATGGACATCATTTAGAAATCATTTACTTTCCACCCGGCAAAGGTGATCCTAAATGGCGAAAGCCAACCACCCAAACATTTTTGGGTATTGATCATACCGCGATCGTCGTGGCCAGCACAGAAGCCAGCCTCCAATTCTACCGGGATGTGCTGGGCTTGAAGTTAGCAGGGGAAAGCATGAACTATGGCACAGAACAGGAGCATTTAAACAATGTGCAGGGCGCACGATTACGTATCAGCGGATTGCGTTCACCCGCTGGACCCGGAATTGAGTTTTTGGAGTATCTGGAACCCAAAGATGGACGATCGCTACCTGCGGATGCCAGGCCCAATGATTTGTTACACTGGCAAACCACTCTGGTGGTAAAGGACGTGGCAGAGATCGTGCAACGGTTGCGGCTCAACCAGTCAACCTTTATC
>JBAUTA010001386.1:0-2344 GCA_049581985.1 Kovacikia sp. | reverse complement strand
TTCTGGCTTTACAGTTCCAATCTCGTTGCGCATCTCGTGGGTTCTCCCGATGGGGCAACTCAATCACGCTTTGCTAGCGTGGGTGGCAGCATGATGCTTAGCCGCCTCTTCAGCATGATGGGTTGCATTGAGATGATGTCCATGCGCAAGGTAGGCATGATGACCAGCCTGCTCATGGTTTCCTGCCTCATGTAGCTTGGCAGCCTCCTGATGATGTTTAGCGGCTTGCTCATGATGGTGTGCGGCTTGCTTGTGATGCTCTATCACTTCCTTCTGACTAGTAGTGCCTTGTGCAGTAGCCATAACAAATTGCTCCTTATTCAATACGGTTTCTACATCTAAGTTAATCACGATTTATGATATGCTCTACCTCCAAAAAGCAGGAGGTGCCCCTTATGGCCGGTTTAGGATTTGTCGATCAGCAGTCTCGCCCCACGGAGTTCCTCGATTTCACCAGCCTGACGCTTGACGAGTTTCACCAACTCGTCCCGCCCTTCGAAGCGGCTTTCCAGGGGCATATGATGGCGTGGCGCCTGGACGGGAAACCCCGGACGGCTCGCCGATTTACCGTGTACGAGAACTGCCCCTTGCCGACGCCGGAAGATCGGCCCTTCTTCCTGCTCACCTATCTCAAGACCTACGCACTCCAAGTCGTCCAGGGACGCCTATTCGGCATGAGCCAGAGCAAAGCCAATCAGTGGATTCACGTCCTGCTGCCTGCGCTGCTGAGTGCCCTGCGCACCCTCGGCGATGCCCCCACCCGCTCGCTGGCCGCCCTGGCTCATCGCCTCGGCGTGGCGGAGGACGACGCGGCGACAATGTTCACGCCGTTGGCGGAGGAACCCGCACCACTCACCCCCCTTTTGCCCATGACGGGACGGAACGACGCATCGTCCGCCCCCAAGACCCCACTGAACAGACGGACTGTTATAGCGGCAAGAAAAAGGATCACACCGTCAAAAATGTCCTACTTGTCAATGCCCCTCTCACAATCCTCTTTCTAAGCGACACCTACGGTGGCCGCGTCCATGACAAGCGGATTGCCGAGACCACCCCGTATCCCTTACCTGCGGGGAGCCGCCTTTTGCAGGATCTCGGCTTCCTGGCATTTACGCTCCCACAGGTGGACATCCTGATGCCGACCAAGAAACCCCGTGGTCAGGAGCTGACAGTGGAGCAACAATTGAACAATCAGTCCCTGCATCAGCGCCGGTTGCGGATCGAACATGTCAACGGTAGTATCAAGCGTTGTCGTATTGTCAAAGACCGAATTCGCCTGTGGAAGCAGGGTATTCGCGATCTGGTGATGGAAATCTGCTGTGCCCTGCACAATTTCCGGGTGCGCATAACCCCTTGGCAACCGATGATTTAATCGAGATAAACTTAATCGAATATTCGCAACTGGTTATTAAGGAAAACTTAAGGTCAAATGTACTTATTTTTAGAAAGCTCACTGGGGGAAGGATTCAACCTCTATTCTGTTATGTGAAGAAAATTTGAGACCATTGCTGTGCATAGAGTATGGAATTTAGATGCTTTTGTTTTGGGAATCGGAACATTTCCACCAAATCGCCGATCGCAGGACCATTAGTCGGCACAGGTGATGTTGTAGATCTGTTGCTATTGCGCTAGGGGGCTTTATCAGATAAGGGTTTCAGAGTCTGGAACCACAGATCTGCAACATCACCCAACTCCAGATTTACCCCTCAAAAAGATAGTGGGAAAAGTCAGATCCTTTACCCAGGCCACCAGACGCTTCAAAGTCCAGCGCGGGGGTGGTAATTGCTCTCGTTCCTGTGGCGGGATGGCGGCTATCGTGATGGCTTTGCGAAGGACGCCATCGACCGCTTGTATCACCTCAACAGGTGTGAATTCCGGAAACTATGGCAGCTCCAATTCCGGAAAGTATGGCAGGTCAGAAAGGGCGGATTGGTCTTCAAAATTGAAGATAGTCCAACCAATCATCAATGACGATGTACAACATACTGGAGCGATTCATGGTCAGCAAAAATAAATTCGGAACGATTTTGGGCCATTTCAGCGATCAGGTAAATTGTCAAGAATTATTAATCCCTCTTGGTGTAAGGGTTTCAGAACCAATGAATTTTGAATTTAGAATTGCTAATTGGCAACAGCTCAGGTTTCCTAAAACTGAAACAGAGAAAAGTATCCCAGGATAATTTACAGGTGGACTATAGTTTTCAAGTTGGATGAGGTTTAGATTGCTTTTGAGGCGAGGATAAGCGGTATCACGAATAGTGGGCATAGTGGTTCCAAAGCCTGATTAAAGAGTAGGTTGGAACATCTTAAAATTCCTCACTTCAGCTCTATATCCTTTTCTGCA
>JBAUTA010001385.1:0-1938 GCA_049581985.1 Kovacikia sp. | reverse complement strand
TCCATTTTTTCTCAAAAGGTTGAACGACTACTCATACCGAATCTTGCAAGGGATGTTCAGGTATGAAGGGTTTAAAGTCCGTTAGTTAAGTAAGTAGCCCTCATTAATTGTCAAACAGGAGAGGTGGGGGCTGTCCCCCCAGGCAACAGGTTTCACCTCCAAAATCATCTTTAATTTAATCGCGCTCAGCTACTTACCCACAAAACCGTTTTACCCACAAAACCGTTAACTAAAAAAGTTGGTAACTAAAGCATGAGAAAGTTTCGAGCTGTTCTTGCCGTTGTTCTGGCGCTTGTCGCTGTTGTGCTGCTGAATCTTGGTAATGTTGCAGAGGCAAAACGCCCAGCTAAACCGCTGACCTATACCAGTGAGCAAGTAGCCCAAATTCAGGAAGTTGCGTCTGAACTGTCTACCCTTCGCGGTCGCCTGCCCGAATTGGCAGACTTGATCCAACAACAGGACTGGGTTTTTGTCCGCAATTTTATTCACGGGCCCCTAGGTGAACTTCGGACTAAGATGGGTTTTCTGACGCAAAAGCTGCTGCCTAACGACCAGAAGCAAGCCCGGTCGATCGCCAAATTAGTGGCTGATAATCTGGTCGCCATTGATCAAGCAGCTAAGGATGGTAATTACAAGGCTGCCATCCGCAACTATGCCGAAACCATTCGGGATTTGGATTCTTTTTTACAGTTAGTTCCCAATAGTTAGATAAGAGCCTCCAGGGATTAACCCTTAGCGGCTCCCCTGCACCCCGGCCTAAGAAATAGGCTACGGCTATACCTATGATTAAAGTTGTTGTCGTTGGCTGTGGGATTGTTGGGGCAGCGATCGCCTACGAACTAAGTCAAATTCCAGGCTTGACCGTTACTGGGGTCGATCGTCACCCCCCCGCTCAAGCAGCCACAGGGGCTGCGCTTGGAGTTCTGATGGGAGCCATCAGCCAGAAAACCAAAGGAAACAATCTACGGATGCGGCTCTCCAGCATTCAGCGCTACAACAGCTTGATTCTCCAACTGGAGTCTGTTACAGGACGTAAAATTCCATTTAATCAGCAGGGAATCCTGCGCCTTTATTTCGAGGGTGAAGATTTAGCCGGTTGGAAGCAGTTGGTGGAAATCAGGGAAGCGCAAGGCTGGAGACTGGAGATCTGCGATCGCACCCATCTCTTATTAAATTACCCCCAACTTAATCTTGAGCAAATTGGGGGGGCTATTTACTCCCCCTGCGATCGCCAGGTTGATCCAACCGCCCTGACGTTGGCATTAGTGGACGCTGCTACCCAGAATGGAGCGACGTTTAAGTTTAATGCTGAGGTCATCGGAGCAGATTCGCACCATAACGGTCAGTCCCAACAATGCCAGCAGCTTGACACCACCCGTGGGCCGCTGCCGCTGGACTGGTTGGTGATCGCAGCAGGCTTGGGTTCAACCCCCTTAACCACTCATTTACAGTACCCGGTAGATATTCGACCTGTGCTGGGACAGGCAGTTCACCTGAAACTCCAAACTTCCCTCGGAAAGCCTGATTTACAGCCTGTAATTAGCGGCAATGACGTGCATATTGTTCCCCTTGCTAACAAGGAATATTGGGTAGGCGCAACCGTAGAGTTTCCTCCTGCCTCAGAACAATCCAATGTTGACTCCATATCCCCAGACATAACGGCTTTAGACAGGGTCATGCAGCAGGCGATCGCCCTTTGCCCCGCCCTGGCAGATGCCACCCGACTGCGAACCTGGTCTGGTCTGCGTCCCCGTCCAGAAGGACGACCCGCCCCAATCATTGAAATTCTTCCCGGTTTCAACAATATCCTCCTGGCAACGGGACACTATCGAAACGGGGTTCTGCTGGCACCCGCCACTGCCGCAAAGATTCGCCAGATGATTATGGGAGAAAAAGCTGTAGGAGATAAATAGACAGGCACCACGAATGCTGAGAACC
>JBAUTA010001384.1:0-1597 GCA_049581985.1 Kovacikia sp. | reverse complement strand
CCCCGGCTCAGAGCTATTGGCTACTCTCTGCAAACTGCTACCAATATCTGACGAAACAATTGACCTTGTAGACTTAAGCACTTGCTCCGATATTGTTGCCCACTTTGTTGCCCGTGATGGTCAGGTGATCTATGAAAAAACACCTGGGGAGTTCGCCCACTTTCAACAACATGCCCTTAAAACCAAGGCTGAACTGAAACAGTATCGCCATACCCAACGAGAAAAAGTGCTTCAAACCCTTGAAAGGTGGGGAGTATGAGCCAGCTAGATCCAGAGATAATCGCCCAAAGACTCAGCCGCATGGTTGACCGCATTGACCATCTCAAACAGTTTGAGGCACTCACACTGGAGGATTATTTACAAGATGAGATGAAGCAAGCCGCGATCGAGCGCCTGCTAGAAACCATTATTGACGCTGCCCTCAGTATTAACAAAACCTTACTAAAGCGTGGAGCCGGTCTCATACCCACAGATTCCAAATCCTTCAAAAACTTTGAGTCATTCATCTTAATGGGTGAAAACAGGTTCATTCCAGCAGAACTTGCAACCCAACTCGCTCCATCAGGCAGTTTCCGTAACGTTCTGGCTCATGAATATGACGACATTGAGCCGGAGCAAGTTTATAACGCGGTCCAAAAAGCTTTGAGTCAGTATCCCCAATATGTCAAAGCCATTCAAAATTATCTTGACACCCTAGAGGAGGACTAAGCCATGTCTTGCTCAGTAGTTAATTTATTTGCCAAACCTTCGATCGCCCTTCTTCTTCTGACTCCCTTTCGATTCTGACAACCGCTGCATTTCTGCCATAAACCCCCGCCTATTCTGCACCATCAATGTCCGAGTCCGCTTTCGTTGATAGGCCTGAATCTCCGATGCAAGGGGATGGTTCGGATCAATTTCCAGGTGCGTAATCGAAACCAGTTGAACCTGCTTGTCCCCCTCCTGGGGCATCATTCCACAACAGATTCCTCCCTCGTCACCTGCATAAACCGCGCTGTCGATAATGAGTTCCTGGTGATCAGCCATGCGTATACCTTGCTTTTTCATCAGCTTGAGATACTGCTTGCCAGGGTGTGCCGTGATTGGCAGGTTGGCTTTAATCTTTTCGGTTAGCGCGATCGCTTCAGCATAGTTATCGACTGGCATTGCACGTTGCTCCCGGTTTCCTTCTCTCAATCTATTGAAATTCTATGCCACATAGCCTCGTTCTCAACCTACTGCCCACCTCACCCATCCCATCCGGCTACCTGACTGGAAAACACCTCCATGCCCTATTTCTGACCCTGGTTAGCTCGGTCGATAAACCATTGGGCGATCGCCTGCATGAACAGAAAACCGACAAAGCCTTCACGCTGAGTCCCTTACAGGTGTGTAGGGGTGAGCGTGTGATGGAGAGTAAGTATCGTGAACTGCAACTAAGATGCAGCCAGGGTCAGTACCAATCTCCCCCACTCCCCCACTCCTCCACTCCTCCACTCCCCCACTCCCCCACTCTCCAACATCACCACCCCCACCCTATCTCCGCCGGAACCCCCTGCTGGTGGCGCATTTCCCTCTTAGACGATGCCCTTTTCTGCAACCTGACGCAACTCTGGCT
>JBAUTA010001383.1:0-2196 GCA_049581985.1 Kovacikia sp. | reverse complement strand
TTCTTGACCAGTGAGGTTTTACTTCATAAATTCCCTTCTGTAAATGGAAAAGACTGCTAGCTCTAAGTTTCTTCGGTATTAAATTGCCGATCGGAGAATATAGGGTGCAAGCAAGTTCTAATATACCTTTCTCGCAGTTTTTATCCGTATTGTCTGCCTGAGAGCAGGGTTTACCAAGCTTTCTGGAAGTCTGATCTCGACAATTAAGGGCGCCTAGTAGAAACACTGATATTTCCTTTGGCGTCTGGTTACTAAGTTTACTAACCTGCCTAGTCTCGGTTGATTTTATCTCCAAAAATATTATTCAAGATTGCGAAAAGTTCATCTGTAGACAGCTTTTAGGAAACCTTTGTTGTTACCGATAACTTCGGAGTTATCTAGGGTTCACCTTATCTTCCAGATAAATTTTATATGTAAAGATTCCATGAAGTCCTTTCACGCCTTCGGTATTATCACTAACAATATCCCTAGTAGCTTGCTGAAAGCCTGTTCTTAAACAGTAATTTGAAATTCTCTCTCTTAGCCTGGCTGATTGAATCAGGAATTTCCCCAGCCTTACACCGCCCCCTTTTTTCAACCATTTTTTTACTGAGGATGCTTATTATGCATCTGCTAAACGCTTCAACATTTTCAAGTTTCAAAAGATTAGCAATATCTTCGGAGCATCATTCTAAATGAGCATTCATTCACCAAAGGTTAGTCTGGGATTAGCTGTCTATAACGGCGAAAGGTTTATCAGGGAAGCCCTTGACTCGGTTTTGGCTCAGACCTTTCAGGATTTTGAATTGATTATCTCCGATAATGCATCGACCGATGGGACCCAGAAAATCTGTCTGGAATACGCCGCCAGGGATCAGCGTATTCGCTATGTTCGGAACGATCATAATAAAGGCGCAGCATGGAACTTAAATCGAGTCTTTGAATTATCTACAGGAAAGTACTTCAAATTAGTTGCCCATGACGATTTAATTGCTCCCACTTACTTAGCCAAATGTGTGGAAGTTCTAGAACAGAATCCTTCTATTTTACTCTGTCATTCATTTATGAAAATGATTGATATGCAGGGCACCGTGACAGGGGAATTGGATGATGGCACGGTCATTCCCCAATCATCTAAGCTGAAAAGCTTGATCAAGCAAGTGCTTAGACCCGTATTGGGGGATGGGAGGATGAAAGTTGATTCTCCCCTACCCAGGGAACGCTTCCGCAGTCAGGTCTGTACTTACAATAGTTGTCATCAGATTCATGGGCTAATGCGGATTGCCGCTGTCAAACTTCCGATTTGGGATAACTACGGGCATTCAGATGGGGTGTTTTTGGCAAAGCTAGCGCTCGCAGGTCCATTTCATCTGATTCCTGAATATTTGTTTTTTTACAGGGTGCATTCCCAGCAGTCAATGTTGAAGCATCTCAGAAAAGATGGTAAGCAGGATTTCGTCCAGTATTCAGCCTGGTGGGATCCCGCAAATCGTGGGCGGATTATGTTACCAAGATGGAGGATTGTAGCCGAGTATTCTAAGGCTGTGTGGAATGCTCCAATTGGTTGGTACGATCGCCTCTGGTGTTTCTTTGATCTCTTTCGTTGGGCAAGGGGAAGCTGGCGCACGATGCTTGAAGAATTAGCAGTTGCGGGGCATCAAATTCTAATGTTGCCTTTGAGGTCTTCCAATCGGGAAGTTTCGATGGATTGATAATTAGATGGATAAAAGGGGGGTACTCGAAAGGTCAGGATGGCGAGAGTGAAGGAAGGTGGAAAGACTCATCATTGCCCCTTCCCATCATCGCCCAAAGATTTTCTATCCTTTCCCAAATGGAACTACCGAACCGTAGGTAGGCGTCATTATGCTAAGCGGGGAGAGGGGAAGGGGGAGCGTGGAAGTGCAAGCCCCACTCTCCCTGTCCGCCAATCTAACCCACCGCCTGCGGTCCCTCTCTCTAGCAAGGCTACGGTTTACACAAGTCTCTGATTGCGCTAAAAACATTGCTTTCCCATGCTTGGGGCTGCCCCCAACCCCCCCCTGGAGGACGCGGCTGTTCTCCAAACCGCCTCCAGGCAAGAACCTTGAAAGTCCAGGGAGGCAATGGTAGATCAGGTGGAGTCTTCAAGTGATTCCCCGCAGACCAATTTAAATGGCGAACAGGGCAGATTGGGGACGGGGTGCAGGGGTGGAACCCCTGGCTGGGGGCGAAGCCCCC
>JBAUTA010001382.1:0-1854 GCA_049581985.1 Kovacikia sp. | reverse complement strand
ACTAGCATCTCCAAATACAATTGCCGTCGATAGGGACTCATAGCCAGGATGTCTGCCTCTCGCCAACCGTAAGTTGAAGCTAAAATATGCACCTCCCGCAGTATGCGTAGTGCCCAGGTATTGATCTCACTCCAAAAGAAGGAAACAATATCAAAGGTTGAATGCCACTGATGACTACAGGCAACACAGCAGAGATTGATCTGTACATCCGCTTGAGGGTCAGCTTCAGCCATGGATGCCTCCACCGCATTGATAACATCAGCAGGCAATTGAGTAACAGGCTGTTCTTGACCATGGTGGCAAACTGCTAACAAACAGCGCTCTAGCAATGTTTGTTGAGCAGATGAGGGATCCTCGAACCCATTTGTATTAGCTATTTGGTTCGCACAGGCAACGAGATCTAGGCTGTTGGGTAAACGGAACCTCACCTCATAATTGTCGACATTGAGTAATAGTGTTTCGGCTGATTCGGCTGGAGCTGCAACTCGAACATCAGAAACTTTGAAGGATAGTTCGAGGCGATCGCTACACTTAGGACAACTGACCATGCTTTGTAGCTGAGATCCAAACATCCACTCTCGCAGTGTTAGTAGTAAAGTATCTCTCTGACCCACGCTAAGTTCTGCTAACTGCTTGGGAGAAGTTTCAGGGCAAGCAGATGCTAGTAGCGTTAAAGCGCGTTGGACAGGTGGCTGAGCCAATCCCTGTTCCCAAACGCTCAACAATTCCGGAGCAGACAGCGCGCGCATAGGTCATTGCTCTCCTATTCACGGTATTCCAAGGTACTGAGGAGGTTGGTTCTTAAGATCTGAATTGCCAAAGACTCAGTCTAGAAGCCAATCTCCTTAGTCCCTAGAAACTCTCTTCCTTGGGTTATTTCGTATCTTCGTCTCGTTCCCACCCCTCATTTTCCAGTTTGATATGCTGAATCGCTACGGCATTAGCATTAGCATCTAAATCGGGCAGCGACTGATATTCTGAAACCCAACAGCGATAAACTTTGTAGGAAATCGCTTTTTGGCCCGCCTCATTAAAGACATCAATAATAATGTCTTTGCGAAAATCAGCTAGCGAGACTTCCTTCGTTCGCTGATCTGCTCCCGCTTGAGCGTTTTTGTAGTTCCAAACTTTATTAGCCCAATTTTCAAACTCCAGATCATGGGTGACACCACGTTCCAGCGTGATGGCTTCATACTCTGTCCGTCCAGGAGATTTACGGGAAGTACTCGGATCACCTCCCTCCCGGTGCTTCACCACCTCAGTGGTACGCTTGAGCATCCCAACCTTGCTGATTCCGGCAACATACTTCCCATCCCAGCTGACCCGGAACTTAAAGTTTTTATAGGGGTCAAACCGTTGTGGATTCACTGCAAATTCCATAAAGCCTTCTCCTTATGTGGCGATCTGACCAGCAATTTGTTGAAGTTTGATAATGACAAACTCGGCTGGCTTCAGCGGTGCAAAGCCAACCACGATGTTGACGATGCCCAGATTGATGTCATTCTGGGTCGTGGTTTCACTGCTACACTTCACAAAATAAGCTTCCTGAGGTGTCCTGCCCTGGAAAGCACCTTGCCGGAAGAGATTATTCATGAATGCCCCAATATTGAGCCGAATCTGTGCCCATAACGGTTCATCATTCGGTTCGAATACAACCCATTGGGTGCCGCGATAAAGACTTTCTTCGATGTAGAGGGCTAGACGTCGAACAGGAATGTATTTCCACTCCGAAGCCAAGCGATCATCTCCTTGTAATGTGCGCGCTCCCCAAACTACCCGACCTGCGGCTGGTAGAGTTCGTAAGCAGTTGATGCCTAGAGGATTCAACTCTCCATTTTCGGCATTCGTCAGTGG
>JBAUTA010001381.1:0-8726 GCA_049581985.1 Kovacikia sp. | reverse complement strand
GTGCCGCCGTGCAATCTCAGGTAATCTTGACTGGCATCGTGCAGGATAGCGGCCTGGCAAACCCCAACCAACTGGATGGACTCCTCTTTCAGTGGGATCAGGTCAGCGGCCCAGTCCAGGCTGTGTTTACCGACGCCACCCAGCGCTCCACAACCGCGACCTTTACCATCGGAGGCATCTATGTGTTGCGCTTCACAGCCACCAATCGCCAGATTCCCTCGCTGATCAGCAGCGCAACCGTGGCGATCACCGTCAATCAGCGTCCGGTCGTGAATGCGGGAGCCGCCCAAACGATTCAGCTCCCTGCCGAAGCGGAGTTGGATGCAACCGTGAGTGATGATGGACTGCCCACAACACCTGGAATCCTCACCTTCCAGTGGGAAAAAGTGAGCGGCCCCGGTACAGTCACCTTTGCCAATGATACCTCCAGTTATACCACTGCCAGATTCTCACAGAGCGGCACCTATGTTTTGCGGTTTACGGCAAGGGATGGGGCAGCCCAGTCCAGCAAGACTGTTGAAGTCGTTGCCAAGGCTCCTCCTCGCGTCACCAGAGAACTGCTGGTTCTCTATCCCTTTGAGGAAAATGGCGGCACCACCGTCAACGATGTATCCGGCATTGCCCCCCCCCTGAATCTCACAGTTAACGGTAATGCGGCCCTAGCCGGAGGGATTTTGACCGTTAATAGCCCAGCGGTTATTGCTTCGTCGGGAGCAGCGACCAAACTGATCCAGGCAGCCAAAGCTAAACCTATTAACGCCCATGCCATCACGATCGAAGCTTGGGTTAAACCGAAGAATACCAATCCAACTCAGTCGCTCCCGGCTCGGATTGTGACGCTTTCGACAGATGCTCTCAACCGAAACTTCACTCTGGGGCAAGACAATGGCACCTATGTCGTTCGTCTCCGCACCAAGACCGACAATCCTGATGCCCTAAATGGAACCAATAATGCCCTCTCAGCCGGGGTTGTGGCGACCGATCGGGTGTCTCACCTGGTCTACACCTGGAGTGCGGCATCCCAAATCGCCCGACTTTATCAGGATGGTGTTGAGGTTGGGCAAAAGAGAAATGTCTCTGGTAATTTCTCCAGTTGGGACAATAACTATCGTTTTGCGATCGCCAACGAGTTCAGTGATCAGCCGCGAGCCTGGTTGGGCGAAGTCCATCTTGTCGCCATCTACAATACCGAACTGACTTCCGATGAAGTCAAACAGAACTTTGCTGCGGGGTCAGATGCAAAATAGGCTTATTGAGAGCCGACGCTCAACTTTAGCTTTTCTGCTTTTGCCTGCGCCGAAACAACAATCATTCCATCCGTAGGAGTATACTTACAGGTATTCTTCGGTAGTTCAACTACAATACGCTCCAGATAGGCGTTGAAAAACTCATCCAAGAGCCATTGATAGCACTGAGCATCGACATGGGAAAATTGCAAGAAGAAGGACTCTCCGGTCGCAGGCTCCCCTGCACCATAGAGCCAGAATGCTTTGCATAACCATTGCCATTGTCCAATCGGTTTGACACCAGAGGCTGTAATCAATCGTCCAACCAGGGTTTTGAGTCCAAACCGACTTTCATCCTGAGCAAAATAGCGAATCTTGCGCTCGTCCTGGCGAACTTGGCGATAGTAAGTAGGTAGCTCTAATTAATTGTAAGAAGGGGGAGTGGGGGCTGCGCCCCCTGCCTGGGGGTGGAACCCCCTCCGCCCCCAAACTCATCTTTTATTTAATTGCGCCCAGCTACTTACTAGGGATCAATCAAGATTGAGTCCACCCATTCCTGGTATTGGGAGTCTCGCTTTTCGGTAATAGCGATGAGTTTTGTTCGCAGTTTTTCGGCGATCGGTCTTTCGGCAGGCAAGTGATACCCTTCAATGCGCTTTACGGGCGCAATCCGGGCAGCGGTGCCGCAGAGGAAAACCTCATCGGCAATCAATAGTTCAGATCGATCGACGGGCCGCTCGATCGTCGGGATGCCCAGATCCTTCGCTAATGTCAGAATGCTATCCCGCGTGATGCCTTCTAGAATGTCTTGATCGAAGCTGGGGGTAATTAATTGCCCATTTCTGACCAGGAAAACATTCATCCCGGAGCCTTCGCTGATCTTGCCCTGGGCGTTCAGCATAATTGCTTCATCAAACCCGGATTCAACCGCTTCGGTTTTAGCCAGGGCAGAGGTAATGTAGGCAGCGGTGAGTTTGCCGCGTAATGGCATACTGGCATCCGACTGACGCTGCCACGAACTAATTCGACAACTGATGCCCTCGGTTGGCAGATAATCCCCTAGTTCCAGCCCATAAACCAGAAAATCCTTGTCTACCTGATGCAGTCGGGGGGCAATCCCCAGACCCGATGCATACACCAGGGGACGGATGTAGAAAGGCGCGGTTGGACGATTGTGCTGGATAAATTCAACAATAATCTTTTTAATATGGGGTGCGGGCAAGTCGTAGTGCAATAACCTGGCACTGTGGCTAAGCCGCTGACAATGGCGCTCCAGCCGAAACAGAAGGACTTCCCTGGAATTTTGCGGGTTAAACATTCCGCGCAAGCCTCCGACTGCTCCTGTCCCATAATGGAGCGCATGGGTGGCAATCGAGAGCTTCGCTTCCGTGAAGGGCATGAATTGGTTTTGGAAATAGGCAACAGGTAAAAAGGGATTCATGCGATCGCGCTGTTAGGGGTACTTTCTCCAGAGTAAACGAATTTGTTCTCGGACTATCAACAAAAAGCCCTTATGGTCAAGATTCATCAGGTTTTTGGATGGCTGAAAGGGGTTGACCAGGAAGTTAAGCCTGACGCTTAAAAATCACCGAAAGATTATTTGCGGGCATTGGCTGCACCTCGACCAGCAGGAGCTTCTGGGCCTCAGCAACAGCAACGACCTGTTCCAGATGCCGCACCCCCCAATCTGAGTTTTGCATTTGCAGACTGTGATCAAAGGCGGCATTGCTGGGTGCCGTATGGGTGCCATCCCGTTTGAAGGGTCCATAGAGATATAAAATGCCGTCCGGTGGCAAAATTCGCTTTGCCCCTGCCATTAATCCCAGACAGGCTGACCAGGGCGCAATGTGAATCATGTTGATGTTGACGATCGCCCCAATCGGCTCCTGCTTAAAGTCGATATGCTGCAAGGATTTTGCCAGGTTTTCCGGTTCCACGCTCCAGATTGGATCGCAGACATCCAGGGCGATCGGCGGATAGAGATTATCCGTTGCACAATGTTCCCGCCAGGCTGCAATGCTGGCACGGGCGATCGGGTTGGGGTCCGATGGAATCCACTTGCGAGGATGGAGTCGGGGAGCAAAGAAGACCGCATGCTCCCCCGTTCCACTGGAGATTTCTAACACCATCCCCTGGGGTGGCAATACCTGGCGCAACACCTCCCAGATCGGTTCTCGATTACGTTCTGTTGCGGGTGCATACTGGCGATGATCGGGGAATTCAGCCATGGGTTGCCGTCGCCTGTGATCTCCGCTTTAAAGTGTAAAAGCGACTGGCGGCATGTCCTATAGAATACAGTAGAGCCGCATCGCTGGTTACACCAACCACTACACCGATGCCCGGCATAATTTCCATAACGCTGAGTCCAGTCTTTAAAACCCCAGAACCTCCGATAGATAAGCCCCAAATCGCCAGCACTTCACCTCTACGAGTAGGTTCATCCGGCGAAAATCCATAGATCGTCGCAATGTGATAGACCATTTCCGCTTGCAGCGCTGTAATGGCAACAAGGTCAACCGCCAACAAGGTCAATGCTAAGGGGGGGATGAAGTTCGTCACCAAGCCAATTCCAGCTGCTTTCAAGGCAAAATTTACAATAATCCGATGGGCCAATTGTTCAGGGGTTTCCAAAGGATGTTGTTGGCGGAGTTGCTCCACTTCGCGCTGAACTTTTACAACATCGACCTGCCCGATCGCTGCCATGAGCCAGTTCAACCCTGGCATCCGGGTGGCAAATTGAACAATGGGATTTTCAGCGATCGGGGTGACGATCCGACCAACGGTTTCCGTACTTTGCTCGACAACCCGATGGAGGGGAACCTCAATCGTTTCCTCGATCATAGTTGCTGTTTCCTGAGCAGTTTCAGCAATCACTTGAAAGGCACTGGAAATTGCGTTGGTGGCTGCGGCGATCGCCTGATTCAGCGGATCTGTGGCAGAGCGGGATTCATCGGGTGCGGGCATCGTTTTGAGAGATTTTAGAACTGAGTCACCCCTTAATTCTAGACAGCATTTTAGACGGCGTGCGCCTGAGTGGATCCATGGGAAATGATGGTTTTGACATCCGATCCCGAAAGCCTGGGGCTGCCTACCAACTTACAGCCAATTTCCAAGCAGAATTAAGGGTGCCCAATAGCGAGGATAGGCGTATTGCTTATTGTTGATGAGGGCTAACTGGGCCTGACGAAGCGCTTCAGCACGGGAGATATTACCTTTCCCTAACCGTTGATAAAACTGCTTCATCAGTTCCACGCTAGATTCATCGTCCAGGCTCCAGAGAGAGGCGATCGCACTTCTGGCACCTGCCCGCACCGTCGTTCCAGCGATACCCAGGGTAGCGCGGTTGTCACCCGATGCGGTTTCGCAGGCACTCAGAACGAGTAATTCGATCTCATCCGTGCGGTTCAAGCCGCGCGTCCGAAAGAGACTGCCTAGATCATCCACTTTAATGCTGCCGCTGGCAGTGAGAAGGAAGGTCTTTTGCGGGTCTGAGCTAAATTGCCCGTGGGTGGCTAGATGGACGATCGAAAACGAGGATTGATTAATTTTTTGGTTAAAGGCCTGCGTTGTAAATTGCTTGTCTTGAATGGGAATGACGGTAATACCTGCGTTCGCGATCGCCGTTAGTTCCTTGTTTACATTTTCCAGTTTGGCGAAGTTCCGAAAGTCCGCGGGTGGATCGGTCAGGCTGGCTGCTAATACCCTTAATTGTTTGGGTAAGGGTTTTGGATTCTGGAGCTGCAGGTTGAGGGCTACCGTCGTGGCAAAGTTCTCGACCAGAAATTGTTTGCCATCATAAAGGGCTGACATCGGTACATTGCGCAGCTTACTGTCTGGGACGAAAACTAGCGTATCGATCTTGGCGGCTTCTAGCTGGGTTCTAGCCTGTGCCAGCAGCCAATCGTAAACGGCTTTTGCTTCCACTTTGACGGTTTCAAAGCCGTAATTCAACTGCAATTTCCGGTAAAATTGCTCGATGATTTTGCTGACCTGGGCTTCCGTGATGGCATAGCTGTAGCGGAGCAGATCCTTTTGTCGAGGCAACTTGAGGATGACTTCAATCCGGTCTTTGAGAATAATCGGAAACAGGGCAGCGGTGGTGGAATTGGCTTCATCGGCGACGCGATCGATGGATTCGGCATTCGATGCTACGCACGGTTCCTGCAAAAAGTTTTCCAGCTCGGCAATTTGCAGCGACTCAATCACCATTCGAGCCTGCACCAGATTGGCTTGACTCGGGGTTTTAGGTCGTAGCAGCAGATCGACAAATTCGCGGTAAATCGGCTCTTCTGTTTGCTCCTGGAAGTTAAATTGGGCGTCTGCATTCCCTGCCGCCAGGTCTCGACGGAGATCTTGAAGTGTAACAAAGGCGGCTCTATAGGCGGCGATCGCGTTTTGATACGCTGGACTGGTTGCGATCTCCTGTTTGTCACGACTTGTTGCCTGGGTTGTTGCGAGATCCCGATACAACCGTCCCGTTTGCCACTCCCAACGGTAAGCGATGTCGAATGCTTTATGGCTCTGGGCAAGCTTTAGGGCTTGAAGGGTGAGATCGAGTGCTTCTGAACAGCGTCCATCGGTTTCATAGGCATGTCCCAGGTAGCCCAACGCAAATGCTTTAGCCTGCCAGTCTTGCACGGCGCTGCTTTGCCGAATCGCGTCCGCCAGGGTGTACGCCGCTGTGGTCAAGGGTGAGAAGGGCCTGGTGATTTGATCGAGTGCAATGGTTGGGTCAAGGTTCTTTGCTTTGCCGGTCGCCGCATCGTTTCCTTGGGTGTCTTTTCCTTGGGTGTCTTTTCCTTGGGTGTAGAGCATGGGACGATCGAGGGCCGTCTGCTCCTGACATAATCTGCCATACCCAGATGGAGCATCCTTTGCAGCCAGTTGAATGAGATTGCTGGCATAGCTAATCTGAGCATAGGTTTTCGTGCGGCTGGCAGGGAGACCCGGAAGCTGGGGCAAAATCTGTTGGGCCAGGGTCTGAGCGCCTTGCCAGGACTTGTTTTCGATCAGGAGGCTGAGCTGATTCAACTGCGCTTGGATTTTGACGGTGGTATTGGGCGCGATGTCTGCGGCCTGCTGGTAGTAATGCAGGGCTGTATCCTTTAGCTGGGAAGAGTCCCTATTCCCTGATCGGATCTGTGCACGAGATGTATTGCCTAAACTCAAATAAGCAGCGGCAGTATCCGCGATCGCCCGTTGCTGCTGCGCCAGTTTTAGCCCATTTTCCAGAACAGTCTGAGACTGCTTCAGGTTGCCCATCCGCCGCAGGGCGTCGCCGTAGCTGATGAGCCCAGAGATTTTGACGGTCGGGTCCGCTTGTTTTTCTAAACTCTGGCTGATCGGTTGCAATAGGGCTGCCGCTCGACGGTACAGTCCCCCCGCCTGGAGTGCCTGTGCCTGGTTAATTTGAGCGCGAACGACTCCAGCCTGGTTGTTCACCTGTTGGTAGCGATCGCCCGCCTGCTGCCAGGTGGCAAATGCCTGCTCAAATTGTCCCTGGGCTAATTGCAAACTGCCCAGCGTATTCAATGCCTGGGCAGTAATTCTGGTGTGTTCTGGCCCTGCTGTGGGACAACCCATACCAGAAGCGGGACAACCCAAAATTTGCAAACCTTTGGTAATGGTTTCGTGGGCTAAGGGCATTTGCCCCAACTGCTGATAGGCGAGGGCCAGATTACTGAGAACCATTGCCTGGTTCAAGCGATCGCCGGTGGTTTCAAAACTGGCGGCGGCTTTTTTCCAGAGGGTTACCGCATCAGAAAATTGTCCGTTCTGATAGCGGGTGTTGCCTTCCTGAACCTGTTGCAGGGAGGTGCTTTGAGGGGTAACGGCTGGGGCAGCACTGGGTGCGGGAACAACTGGCTTCTGAATCGCAGGAGCGGGAGAAACTCTCGCCAGGCAGAGGATCAAAAGGGCTGTGCTAATCCCTAAACTCAGATACCGAATCAAGTTAACGAATCGCATGATATTCCCCCCCAAGGAAACCTCTAATTGAGTGGTGATCCAGAGACAGCTTTAAAGCCCCTGACATGGAACGGGCGATCGCGGCCCTTCTCCCAGAGGAAGGCCGGAAGACAGTTGCACCAGATAAACGCTGCCGTCTGCTGCCTTCACCCACCCCTGAGCTTCGACGATCGCCTCTGGCTTCGCGGTCGAAACCGAAACTGGAGCCGGAGTGGAACGGGGGGCAGGGGTTGGGGGACTGCCCAGGTCTGCTAAGACGGGAGGGCCACCAAACCAATCATCCGGGCTGGCGGATAACCCACCCCGCCCCAGAATCACAAAGCGGCTCTGTCCTTCTGCGACTTTGCGACCGCTGTTGCAACCCTGGACCACCAGTCTGGAGGGGTCGATCGGGGTAAGGGTTAGCTCTTGCAGTCCCCGGAGGGGGTCGAGATTGAGGGTGTTGAGGATGATGCTGCCGTTGAAACCAAATTGAGAACTGGCCGTAATGTCACTGAAGGGGGTGTCTTGGAGGCGGGGCAACAACCCAAAGATCTGGTTGGCGTTGATGGTGATCTTGCCGCCATCGCCTCTGAAGGCGTTGGCGCGAATGTCGCTGTTTTCAGCCAGGATAGCAAAAACGTAGGGAGTGGTGATCGTCACGTTACCGCCATTTCCTCCCGCTTGATCGGTGCCAGCGGTGGCAGAAATCAGGCTATTGCGTCGGAGCAGTACCAAATCGCTCACCTTCAGGGTGATGTTGCCGCCTTGAGCGCTGGCGGTTTCGGCGGTAATGGAGCCTCTGTTACGCAACTCCAACCGACCTGCTTGTAGGAAGATGTTGCCGCCAGTGCCACTGCCATCACTGTTAACGGCGATCGTCGCTCCATCCTCAATCCGCACCAACCGAGGATCAATGGTGATATTGCCACCGTTGCCAGTGGAACCCGGAGTGGTACTGGCGAATAATCCCGTTCCATTGCCCCTCAAGGTCAATTGGTCTTGTACGTTAACTGTGAGATTGCCTGCCTGTCCACTGCTGGAGGTGTTGGTAGAAACCTTCGCTGAATTACTCAGCGTCAACGTCTCAGCATTGATAGCGATATCCCCTGCTTTACCGCTCCCAGAGGTGGAGGCAGATACATTAACGCCATTTTGCAGAGACAGGTCACGGGTTGCTAATTGAATGCTGCCACCAGCCCCCTCGCTACTGGAACCTGCGGAGATGCTGCCATTGCCACTCAGAACAACGGAGCGGGGTGCCGTCACTAAAATACTGCCACCCTGTCCGATGCTGCTGGTGGAAGCCGAAATTTGGGCACCATCTCGAAATAGAACAGCAAGAGAATTTTCGTTGAATGGTTGCAAGGTAATATTTCCAGCGATTCCTCTACTGTTTGTTTGGGCAAGTATTTGACTGGTGGCATCATTCAACTGGACTTGATTTGCTTTCACAAAAATGTTGCCTGCCTGTCCGCTGCCGGAGGTGTTGGTTGAAACCTTCGCTCCAGTACTTAGCGTCAACACCTCAGCATTGATCCCAACGTCTCCCGC
>JBAUTA010001380.1:0-2083 GCA_049581985.1 Kovacikia sp. | reverse complement strand
GCTTTAGTTCCGTCAGTTTTTCGGGTGACGAAGGGTGGATTGCAGGTCAGCCATCCATTCTGCTGCATACAATGGATGGTGGAAAATCCTGGTCTAGGGTCCCCCTAAGTGAAAAACTGCCCGGGTCTCCAAATACAATTTTGGCGCTAGGTTCCCAGACGGCTGAGATGACGACCGATGTCGGAGCGATTTATAAAACCACCGACGGAGGGAAAAACTGGCGCGCCATGGTGGCGGAAGCGGTTGGGGTTGTGCGAAACATTTCCCGATCGCCCGATGGCAAATATGTCGCTGTCTCAGCCCGAGGTAATTTCTACTCAACCTGGGAACCGGGTCAAGTTGCCTGGCAAGGACATAACCGGAATAGCTCGCGGCGCATTCAAAATATGGGATACACCTCCGATGGACGGCTTTGGATGCTAGCCCGCGGTGGACAAATTCAATTTGCCGATCCAGCGAATCCGGAAGAGTGGCAGGATCCTATCAGTCCAGAAACCTCAACCAGTTGGGGATTGCTTGATCTGGCTTACCGGACATCTGATGAGATTTGGGTTTCTGGCGGCAGCGGTAACTTGCTCCGCAGTGGGGATGGTGGTGCGACCTGGGAAAAAGATAAGGCAGTTGAAGATGTTCCTTCTAACTTCTATAAGATCCTGTTCTTTAATCCAGAACACGGATTCATTATTGGTCAGAAAGGGACGCTATTAAGGTACGAAGGAAATTCTGAGGCGGCTTAAATTATTACTAATTTGCTTGCTTGTGAGGAGTTCCGCAGTCCCTTATGATGAAAAGTAAGCGTTTGCTATAAGTTCAGTGGAGGAATCTGAATATGGCTGGTTCAACTGGAGAACGTCCGTTTTCCGATATTATTACAAGCGTCCGTTATTGGGTTATTCATAGCATTACAATTCCAGCATTGTTTATTGCTGGATGGCTTTTTGTCAGCACAGGTTTGGCTTACGACGCTTTTGGCACTCCCCGTCCGAATGAGTATTACCCAACCGGGCAACAGGCAGCGCCAATTGTGACTGATCGTTATGAAGCCAAACAGCAGATTGAAGATTTTCTTGCAAAGTAGTTTTAGACATTGTTGAACATTATGACCAGCAATACTCCAAATCAACCTGTTTCGTACCCAATTTTCACGGTTAGGTGGCTGGCTGTGCATACGCTGGCTGTACCCACAGTTTTCTTTTTGGGCGCAATCGCCGCCATGCAATTTATTCAAAGATAGGGAAAACCAATGATTAGAGGAACTCCAAATCCTAATAAGCAACCCGTTGAGTTGAACCGTACTTCTCTCTATTTGGGTCTGCTCTTAATTTTTGTTTTAGGCATTCTTTTCTCCAGTTATTTCTTCAATTAACTGGTAGATTCTGAGTTTGATTTTGGCTTTGATTTTGACAAGGTTTAGGCTTCTTTTGTGCGCTATTTAGGAGGTGAGCACTGTGTTTAGCTCTGGCAGAATTCCTCTGTGGATTGTGGCAACTATTGCTGGTTTAGGTGTGATTACAGTCTTAGGACTTTTCTTTTACGGCGCTTATGCAGGTTTAGGATCTTCTATTTAGGAACCTGATCCGGGTTTCTGGGATAGAGATGGCAATGATTTGAACCATTCACTCTTAGTTTGTATCTACTACTAAGGTAAAAACCGCCCGAGTTATCGGGCGGTTTTTCTGTTAAGTAGCTGGGTGCAATTAAACTAAGGATGACCTTGGGGGTGGAGGGAACTTCGCCGTAAACACTCAGCCAAATGGCAGAACCCCTTGTTTGAGGGAAGACCCCCCACTCCCCCTGCTAAAGTTCGCCCTACCATCCCTAGATTCCGCTGGCGTCTTCCCGTTCGATGTAGATAAACAGAAGTCCAAAAACTACCGCAGGTAATAGCCAGGTAACGATAGGAATGAGAATCCAGGGTAAGAAAGAAGCTGCGTATGAGCCTGTCATAACAAAGTTTCCTATGTAAATTTAGGTGATTCCATGAAAAACTTTACTGTGAAGCGGGGACAATCTTCAGGGTTCTAAAGAATCTTAATAATCAACCTGATAACTCACCTCTAAACGCTTGCCCACTCTAAGTTTC
>JBAUTA010001379.1:0-10515 GCA_049581985.1 Kovacikia sp. | reverse complement strand
AGGGGCAACGCTGCCACAATCTGATCTAACTCCAAGCCCAGGTACAACACCGCTCCCACGGCTGCCAGCAGGTTAGACAAATTAAACTGCCCGACCAGCGGCGATCGAAACTGCCGCTCTCCCTGGGGGGTGTGCAAAATTCCACTGACCCCATCGGCCCCATAGGAAAGATCACGGGTCCATAAATCGGCGCTGGAGTCGTGGGTGCTATAGCTCCAGACCTGCGCTTGCCCTACCTGCTGCATCAATTGGCGGCCGTAAGGATCATCCTGACTAATCACCGCCTTGCCCTTCAGGTAGCCCGGACTAAACAATAGGGCCTTAGCGGCGTAATAATCATCCAGATCCCGGTGAAAATCCAAATGGTCTTGGGTCAGGTTGGTAAACACCGCCACCTCAAAGGGGCAACCCAGCACCCGCCGCTGGGCCAGAGCATGGGAACTGACTTCCATCACCCCATACTCAGACCCAGCTGAGCAGGCTTCTGCCAGTTGCCGCTGAAGTTCCACGGCAAAGGGAGTCGTGTGAGCAGCCGTCTGCTGGTAGTTGCGCCAGCGGGCATAGAGGGTACCCAATAACGCCGTAGGCTTCTGTGCCTGATTCAGGAGAAATTCAATCAGATGGGTCGTGGTCGTTTTGCCATTCGTACCCGTCACCCCAACTATTTTCATCTGCTGGGCAGGGTAGCCGTAGAACGCGGTTGCCAGTTGGGCACAGGCTTGAGTCATATCCGGGGCGGGCAGGAGGAGGGGAGAGAGGGGGGAGGGGGCAGGGGAACTAGCCTTCTGGGCTGCCTGGGGAGAAACAACAGCCGCGATCGCCCCCGCTGCGATCGCGCTGGCCCAGAAGTCTCCACCATCCACCCGTGTTCCTGGCATGCCGATAAACAAGTCTCCGGGCTGGCAGGCATGGGAATTGGTCGTTAACCTTTTGACCTCTGCCTCCAGGGCAGGATGGTCAGACGGATGGGCGATTTCAGGAATCTTAGTCAATAACTCTCGCAGTTTCATAGTTCAGATTATCCTCACAACGCACCGTCTTCATTCGGAATTAAAAGTTAGCAGACCAAAACGTTCGTTCTGGAGGGGGAACCCACTCCCCCCTGTTGCAAAATTTAGTAGTTGCAACACGAGGAGTCTGTCAGGATAGATTTGAGGCATCACTCAAATCTACAAAACCCATCCTCCGGGAGTCTTGAGGGGTTTCAACCCTGCAAAACAGGCTTAACAGAGCATCAGGGGCCAGGAACCAGGGGCCAGGAACTAGGGAGTGATGATGTAATCCCCATTGCCGATTGCCCATTACCCAACAAATTTAAAGCACTTTTCCGTAAAAAATGAAATCTATTGGCTGCGATCGTCCTCCCAATCTTTTTGTACTACCCATTTAAACAGCAACTGCGACAGTTGGAAACGGAGCGCAGGAGCTTTCGCCGTGAGCGCTTAGCCAAATGGTGGAACCCTTATTCCTTAAATGGGTACAACATCTGCTCTAACTGTCGCACCGTAGCCCGAGGCGAGGGGCGCGGCAGAGGAATAGATGTGGGGTGCGGCAGGGAACCCCGCTCAAGAAACAATACCGGAATTTCATACTGATACGCCTGGAACCAATCTTCACGAGTCGTAATATCCCGAATTTCCAACTCCAGATCCATGCCCTGAATTTGCGCTAATTTTTCCTGTAATCCCTCACACAGATGGCATCCCGGTTTGCTATACAGAATTAATCGCATGATATAGATCGTCCTAATTAACCGTAAGCCAGAGAGGGTGGAGGCTAGGCCCTCTGGCAGGGGATGCCACCGTTGGCTGCGCCGAGGGTCTCAGCCTCTCCCACCCTCGAAATTCTCTAGCGGTTTGCACTTGGATGAAGAACAGAAATGTGAGGTACAGTGAGGCGCGAAGCACCCTCACTGTACCTCACACCCTTGAAAAGGGCTGTAATGTGCTCCCCCATATCCACCAATCCCCATTTCCCCGCTTCAAGCATAACCTTGCTTAATTTTGCTGATAAGCGGTCCCTAATTTCGATATGGTAAGAATGCAGCAGATCCATGGAAATTCACGGCGCGACGATGACCCATCCTACTCAACCCCTCCTCCAACCCACCAAGCTCGATCTCAAAAAACTTAATCAAAAATTTGAAAATTTGCACCCAAAGGATATTCTTGCCTGGTGCGTTGTGAATGTTCCAACCGGGTTGGTGCAGGCGAGTGCATTTAACGTCGATGACATGCTGATCACCGATCTGCTATATCGGGATTTGAAACCTGTTCATCCAGTCCCCGTTCTTTTTCTAGACACCCTTCACCACTTTCCCCAAACCCTGGAATTGGTTGCCAGGGCAAAGGCGCTTTACAACCTAAACCTGAAACTTTACCGGACACTCGGTGTCACCACCCGTAAAGCATTTGCTGCTAAATACGGCAAAGCTTTGTGGGAAAAAGACATTACTAAATTTCACACCATTACTAAGATAGAACCCTTGCAGCGGGGGCTGAAGGAACTGGGCACGATCGCCTGGATTACTGGACGCCGCCGGGACCAGGCAACGACCCGTTCAGACATGCCCATTTTTGAACTCGATCAGCAACAACGGCTCAAGGTGAATCCTCTGGCCAACTGGGCCCGCAAAGAAACCTGGGCATACGTGTTTGAATACGATATGATTTACAATCCCTTACACGACCAGGGCTATCCCAGTATCGGCGATGAACCCCTCACCACCCCAATCCGAGACGGTGAGGATGAGCGGGCCGGTCGCTGGCGGGGAATGGACAAAACAGAGTGTGGAATCCATCTGTAACCCCTATGAAACTCCTTCATCTGTCCGATATCCACATGGGAAGCGGCTTTTCCCATGGGCGGATTAATCCGGAAACAGGCTTAAATACTCGTTTAGAGGACTTTGTTAAAACCCTCAGTCGCTGTATTGACCGGGCCATTGCTGAACCTGTCGATCTGGTGCTTTTTGGGGGAGATGCCTTTCCCGACTCAACGCCGCCCCCTTTTGTGCAGGAAGCCTTTGCCAGTCAGTTTCGCCGCCTGGTAGACGCTCAGATTCCCACGGTATTGTTGGTGGGTAATCATGATCAGCATACCCAGGGTCAGGGAGGAGCGAGCCTGTGTATCTACCGGACCCTGGGAGTCCCAGGGTTTGTGGTGGGCGATCGGCTAGAAACCCATCTGATTCAAACCCGCCAGGGTCCGGTTCAGGTGATTACGCTACCCTGGTTGACCCGCTCCACCCTGCTCACCCGTCCCGAAGCAGAGGGTCTTTCCATGGGAGAAGTGGGCCAGTTGCTGATCGATCGGCTGCGGGTTGCCCTGGAAGGCGAAATCCGCAAACTTGACCCACAGATTCCCACCGTTCTGCTGGCCCACCTGATGGCAGACAATGCCCGTTATGGAGCCGAACGTTTCCTGGCAGTGGGCAAGGGGTTTACCGTGCCGCTTAACCTGTTGACACGCCCCTGTTTTGACTATGTGGCACTGGGCCATGTCCACCGCCATCAGGTTCTCTGTGAGCAACCCCTGATCCTTTACCCTGGCAGCATTGAGCGGGTCGATTTCAGCGAAGAGCAGGAAGAGAAGGGGTTTGTCCTGGTTGATCTGGAAAAGGGCAAGACAACCTTTGAATTTTGTCCCCTACCCGTGCGGGTGTTTCGCACGATCGAGGTAGATCTTTCAAAAGCAGAAGACCCCCAGGTAAAATTGCTGGCAGCGTTAAAGCTGAAGCTGCTCCAGGATGCGGTGGTGCGTTTGGTCTACCGTCTCCGCTCAGACCAGTTAGATCAAATCGATAGCTCCGTTGTCCATCAGGCATTGAACCTTGCCCACAGCTACACGATTCACCCGGAGTTGGTCAGCCAGCTTGCCCGTCCTCGCCTCCCGGAATTGGGCGTTGGCAGTGGCATTATTCCTTTAGAGGCGTTGAAGACCTACCTGACGAACCGGGAAGATCTGCGGGAAATTGAAGCAGAGATCCTGACGGCAGCCCAGGCGTTGCTGGCTGAAGAGGAAATGATCTGGCTCGATTTACCTGAGACAGATATGGAATCGGCTTCCCCAAGGGCGTCTGTGGTTAGCGAAGGTGCAGACACTGGAAATACCCAACTGCGCCTGCTGTAAGGGGCTGCAAGATAACAACTTGACGGTTTATCCGCACAACAGGGGGCTGGTAGCGTCCGTATGGCGCACCATCCTGATAGAGCGATCGCCAGTTTGATTAGGATAGAGGTTAAAGGGGGAGTGGGGGCGTTGCCCCCAGCCAGGGGTTTCACCCCTGCACCCCGTCCTAACCCATAGGGCTATGGCTATAGCGGCTTAGCTTGCAGATTGGAGATTTAAGCTTGTGAAACCTCTGACCGCTATGAGGTTTGCCGGGTTAGCTAAAAAGCTTTCTGACAAGATGGCGAAGCCGCATCAGGCAGCGTTGAATTAAAGTCAGGGGCTGAGGCGGGGGCAGGAGCGATCGCCCCTCTCTTGTATAGGCTGTTCCAGGAGTAATACCCGTCACCTCATAGAGGGAATATTCACCGCTTTTACCAGGAATTTGCACAAGAAAGCGTTGGTTAATGGTGACCTGATCTTGGACCGCGTTGTAGGTCTCCTCAGAAATCAGGAAGGTGGTGCCAAGGGCTTTGTTTGCCGCTTCAATCCGGCTGGCAAAATTTACCGCGTCACCGATCGCCGTCCAATTCGGATTTTTCGGATCACCGATCGTCCCAATTACGGTGTTGCCGTAGTGAATCCCAATCCCCATCTTCAGGCGATGGTGATAAAGCGCCTCCAGGGAAGGATTCAACCGTTCCAGGGCATCCAGCATATCCAGCCCCGCTCTGACTGCCCGTTCTACCGCCCGATCGGGGTTGTCTACCCCAAACAGCGCCATCAGCCCATCGCCCATATAGACATTGATCATGCCCCCGTGGTGCCGGATCTCCTGCCCCATGAGTTGAAAGTAGCGATCGAGGACGTAAATGACGTCGTAGGGCAACAGCGCTTCCGAAAACGACGTGAACCCCCGGATATCGGCAAATAAAATCGCGATTTGCTGTTCCTGCCCTTTAAATTTGGGTGCAATTTTGCCAAATGACTCATCGTGGAACATGCCAATATCATGGGCATCTAGAGACAGCCGCCGCAGCGTAATTTTGCCCTCCCCCACAAGCTCTGTTTGGCAAGCAAGCCGAACCTCTGGCGTAAAATGCAACCGTTGCGCCAAATCCTGCTCCGCTGCATTGCGGGGGCCACAGCACTCCAACCCTTCTGTAATTAACACTCGACAGGTCGAGCAACGGGCATTTCCGCCACACACATGGGTATGGGGAATGCCCGCCTCCAGGGAAATATCGAGCAATGTAAAAGCCTCCTGCCCCGGCTCGATGAGTTGCTCGTCTGGCAGGTAGTAAATTTGACGCATACAGGACTTTTCCAGGCACCTGTTGGGGATCTACCCTCAATTAATCCCCAAATCCGGATGACAGCGATCTATCCGTAGGGAAACAGGAAAAGTTTGTCCTTCAACCGTCAGTTTTTAGTCCGGACTCGCTGCCAGGATCTCGTCATCAACCGAGAAATCCACTGCGGCCCTATCCCGTCCAGAAGCCAGGTAATCGTTTTGGAAGGCGTCCTTTAACCCAGAAATCAGATCATAGTCGGGTTGCCAATTCAGATCGGTCTTCGCCTTTTGTACAGAAGCAAAGAAGTGTTGGGTCCGCATGGGGAAGGCTTTGCGTTTGCCAAAGTCAAACTGTTTGGGGTCGTAATGCACCAATTGAAGGCTATCTGGGGATTTGCCAGCGGCGATCGCACAGGCGCGGGCGAGTCCATCAAAGGTGACGTAGCGATCACCGGATACGTTATAAATTTGTCCGATCGCAGCAGGATGATTCAACACCTGCGCCATTGCCCGTGCCAGATCGCTGACATGCCCCAATTGGGTGATGTGCTGACCATGGGCAGGGATGGGAATGGGGCGATCGTGGATCAGCCGGTCAAAGAACCAGGCTTCCAGATCGTTATAGTTGTGGGGACCATAAATATAGGTAGGGCGAATCGACGTGAAAGGAATCCCCTGCGCTGCCAGAAAGCTTTCAGTTTCATGTTTGCCCTTATGCCGACTTTTGGGATCGATCGGATCGCCTTCCCGATGGGGCATCTGATCGGACTTGAGATAAACCCCAGCAGAACTCATGTAAACAAAGTGCTGCACCCGATCTTTAAAAATTTCCGCCAGTGGTTGGGTATCGCTCAGTTCCCGTCCGTTGTTGTCGAAGATGGCATCAAAGGTTTCACCTGACAATTTGGCTTTCACATCGTCAGCCTGGGTGCGATCGCCCCGAATCTGCCCTATGCCAGACACGGGAGCGGGTTTATTCCCTCGATTAAACAACACAACTTCGTGTCCTTGCTCCACCAAAATTCGTGTCAGGTAAACCCCAATGAATCGGGTTCCCCCCATGATCAAGACGCGCATCGCTTTCCTATGTCAACGGCAACCATTGTTTATCTTACTGCGTGAAGGGAAGAGAGGAAGAGGGGAGAGAGGAGAGCGGGAGAGGGGAGGGAGGGAAAGGGGAAATGCGCATCATCCCAACCACACATTATCCACGCACTATCCCAACCACGCACCATCCCAACCACGCCCCAGCCCAGGTGCTCATGATCGCTCAAGATTTTCCATCTTTCTCCAAATAGAAGCAGCCGGACTTCCTACGCCCTACCCCGTGTGTTCTATATTAGGAAAGCCCATAGTCGAGTTGTCTTATGGAATCGAAATCAAGTCGTTCTCGTTCAGCTGATGCGTCTTTTTCAATGGACGATTTTGCCAAAGCTTTGGAACAGTTTAACTATGAGTTCCAGAAGGGGCAGACTGTTTCAGGGCGAGCAGTGAGTTATGAGAGCGATGGGGCCTATATCGATATTGGGGCAAAGTCCCTGGCTTTTCTGCCTGTATCTGAGGCAAGTTTGCGGGGGGTCACAGATTTGTCTGCCATTCTGCCCCTCGATGAAGAGCGGGAATTTTTGATCGTGCGAGAGCAGGATGGGGATGGGCAGGTGACCCTATCCCTACGGCAGTTGGAGATTAAACAACTCTGGGTTGACCTGGCAGAGATGCAGGAAGGCAGTCAGACCCTGCAGGTGCGGGTAACGGGAATGAATAAGGGTGGAGTAACGGTCGATGTGCGCGGGTTGCGGGGGTTCATTCCCCGATCGCATCTGGTCGAGCGGGATAACCTGGAAGCGCTCAAAGGAACAACCCTAACCGCCAGCATTCTGGAACTGGATCAGAACCGCAACAAGCTAGTCCTTTCCAACCGTCTGGCCACCCGATCGGCGGTCTTCAGTCAGCTAGAGGTGGGACAACTGGTAGAGGGCAAAGTTTCCAGCATCAAGCCCTTTGGTGTGTTTGTGGAGTTAGATGGCACTTCCGGTCTACTCCATATCAATCAAATCAGCCAGAACTATGTCGAGTCCCTGTCGGCTCTATTTCAGATTGGGCAACCGATTAAAGCCATGATAGCCAACATTGATGAAGGTAAGGGCAGAATTTCCCTTTCCACCAAGGCTCTGGAAAACTTCCCCGGTGAAATGCTGGAAAAGAAAGAAGATGTGATGGCAGAAGCGGAATCACGCAAGGACCGGGCGAGGAAGGCAATTTTAGGTGAGGGGTGAGGATTGTGCAAATAATTTGGGAACTTGACTTCTACTCGCGCCCCATCTTGGATGAGCAGGGCAAGAAAGTTTGGGAAATTTTGGTTTGTGAAAGTCCCTTGAGCGTCGGTAAACAACCCGATTCTCTGTTTCGCTATGCAGAATTCTGTGCCGCTAGTGAGGTGAATTCTGTCCGTTTGAAAACAGCGCTGGAAAAGGCAATTTCCCAGGCTTCCGAGCCACCAAGCAAGATCCGGTTCTTTCGTCTGGCGATGAAAAACATGATTACTAAAGCCTGCGATGAACTGGGAATTACTGCCACCCTAAGCCGCCGTACGATCGCCCTGAATCAGTGGCTACAGCACCGCATGGAAACCGTTTATCCCCAGGAGCCAGGGTTTCAAGCGGGGACTAATGCATCCGTTAGCTTTGCTGAAACCAATCCCCTGGCCTTACCGGATGCGCTATTGGGTCAGAAATGGGCATTCGTAAACTTAGCCGCTGCCGCTTTTGCAGACATGGACGAGTGGGAGATCGACTTTGGCGAGGCATTCCCCCTCAGTCTTGTGGGCGTAGGGCCGGAAGTCAGCGTTCCCGGTTTGGTGATTTTTTCCTCCCGTGCCATGCCCATGGCGGCCTGGATGTCGGGTTTGGAACTGGCCTTTCTAAAAGTGGATGAGGGGCCACCTGCCCGCCTGCTCCTGGAAACAGGGGTGGGCGATCGCTGGACCCTTGCCAGCCTGTCTAACCCCAAACTGCTAGCGGAGGCAAATAATTTTGAAGCAGCCAAACAGCAGGCCCAGGGGACCCACTTCCTGGCAATTCAAGCCAACCCTGACATAGAAGCCTTTGCGGGATTTTGGTTATTGCAAGAGACCAAATTATCGTAAAGTGATCATAGCGATTAGCCAGTAGTTATTCGCTGTTAGCTTTTGGCTACGAATGATTTCAGCGCTATTTATCAACGCTATTTAGTAAATGCCAATTGCTGATCGCTAACAGCTCGGGTTGCAAATTATCAATTTTGCAATCTGTGGGGAGTGGGGGTTTAGCCCCCAGAAGGGGTTTTTTCCTCCCTATCCCTCCCCCAAAATGTTCGTTTTGGTCTGCTAGCAACTAATCGCTATCACGAACGGCCCTATCTGGGTTGTGAGCAAAGATTTCTGTGGAATCCTTTCTCGCACAACTTTTTAATCTGACAAATAATTTAGGGTTGCTATCCTCGCTAACAGCTAATAGCTAAACACAAGTATGCATGCCGACGAATTGCGCCAAGAAACACTGGCAGAACAACTATTGGATTTAGCTGCCAGATCAGGGGCAGAAGCAGCCGAAGTGTTTCAAGCGAGATCCCTATCCCGTCCAGTCTTTTTTGAAGCCAATCGCCTGAAACAATTGGAAAGTGCCCAGGCAGAAGGAACCGCTCTGCGGCTGTGGTTGGCCGGGCGTCCGGGACTGGTGGTGGCCTATGGTCCAGCGGAACCCCAGGCGTTGGTCGATCGGGCAATTGCGCTCAGCCAGCTCAATGAACCGGAACCGATCGAACTGGCGGCAGCCTCCAAGCAGTTTTATCCCGATCTGGGGGAGGCGGTTTCCGTCGATCAACTGGTGGAATGGGGAAAAACAGCGATCGCCCTGGTGCGGGAAGCTAACTCGGAGTTACTTTGTACGGCTGAGTGGGAATGCGAAGCAGAAACCACCCGCCTGATTAATTCAAATGGGCTGGACTGCGGCTATACCGACACCACGTTGAGTTGTTACCTGTCGGCAGAATGGGTGCGGGGAGATGACTTCCTCAGCATTTCCGATGGACAAACGCAACGAGGACGGCTGAATCCCACAACTCTGGCAAACCTGATTTTGCAACGACTGGAGTGGGCCAAGGACAATACCCATCCATCGGTCGGTCGGCTCCCCATCCTGTTTACCTCTAAGGCAGCGGATATGCTGTGGGGCACGGTGCAAGCAGCTTTGAGTGGAAAGCAGGTGATCGAAGGAGCTTCGCCCTGGAGCGATCGCCTGAATGAACAGGTGATTTCCGAAAAACTCACCCTTTCCCAACAGCCCAATGTAGGCCCCTTCAGTTGTCCCTTCGATGACGAAGGCACCTCTACCCGTCCTATTACTTTTATTGATAAAGGGGTTTTACAGCTTTTTTATACGGATCGTACCATCGGTCGCGCGTTGGGCAGCGGCACCACAGGAAATGGCTTTCGACCGGGCCTGGGCAGCTATCCCACCCCTGGTTTGTTCAATATTCTGATTCAGCAGGGAACAAAATCTCTGGATGAACTGATTGCCACCCTGGATGAAGGGCTGATTGTAGATCAGATGCTAGGGGGCGGGGCAGGCATTTCCGGTGATTTTTCGATCAATGTGGACCTGGGCTATCAGGTCAGGAATGGTGAGGTGATTGGTCGGGTCAAAGACACGATGGTTTCGGGCAATGTTTACACGGCGTTGAAGCAAATTATCGAATTGGGGGGAGATGCCGACTGGAACGGTTCCTGTCATACGCCCTCTCTGATTGTGGACGGTTTGTCCGTCACAGGACGGAGTGAGGATTCTGAGTCTGATTTTTGAGGATAGTAGACCTATTGCTTAATAAAAACGCCTGAAAGCGAGGCACAGACTAATTTTGCTTTCCTTATCCAGTTATGCAGCTCCTAAAGAAAAGTTCCCCAATCCCGCTGCTGTCAGCATGAGTTACCAGCATAGTGAGCTTTGCGTTTTTCTTTCGCTTGCGGGCGTTGCACGGGCCACTCGGTGCCATCCCCAATCACCTCCTTCACCGCTGGAAATCGTTTACAGTCATTAGAAGCTCACACTTTTCCAGGGGTGCATCCCAATTCTGCA
>JBAUTA010001378.1:0-3199 GCA_049581985.1 Kovacikia sp. | reverse complement strand
CCTCCATCTGCAACCTTCATTTTTTAAATTGGTATCAGGAGACAGCAGGAAATGGGTGCAGGGAAGAACGAAAAGAGCACCGCGCATTTTAGCGTGGTGCTCTTTTTCAGGCTCAGATCTTGCACCTTTCTTATACCAATCTAAATAGCGAGCAGGGCAGATTGGGGACCGGGTGCAGGGGTGAAACCCCTGGCTGGGGGCGGAGCCCCCAAACCCCCATGTCGCAAAATTTAGTGTTTACAACACTACTCGCGAGTGATCCGGCAAGGGTGGGGATTTAGCTGACCGTTGCCTCCTCTGGCTCAGGGGTGAGCGCATCCATGCCAGTTTCTCCGGTACGAATACGAACTGCCTTGGCAACCGGGATGACAAAGACCTTGCCATCACCGATTTTCCCAGTATGGGCAGTTTTGACGATCGTATCCACAACTAAATCGGTTGTTTCTGCTGGAACGACCATTTCCAACCTGACTTTGGGTAGAAAATCAATGGTAAACGGTTGACGTTCCATGTTGTAAAGTCCCAAAAAAGCCAGGGGACGACCTTTTTGGCGGCCAAATCCTTTAACGCCTGTAACGGTTAATCCTTGAATTCCGGTCTTAACCAGGGCATCTTTTACCTCATCAAGCTTGGAAGGTTGAATGACCGCAATGATTAAGTTCATGACTCTTTTTCTGCTCCTTATAAATTTAGGGTTACCTCGGTAGACCAACTGCGGAGTCGTTAAAGTCCAAGTATTGCCTCCAGCATCAAGCTAAAAATGAGCAGTACAACCATCAAGCCACCGGCTAAATGGGTTCCAGTTTTGAACATGCGCTTTTGTTGCCGTTCGGTCAGATATTTCCAATGCTCCGGTTTCACCCGCCATTTGTTCATGTTTGTACACCTCCAAGTAGGGGTTTCTGATTAGTCGTATTGACTAGTCGTATTTAGTTGAACCCACCCGTTCGCGGATCGGGTGGTCGATATTACGGGGAACAAAGAGGGATTTACCGAGGATCATGCTGCGGATCATGATGTAAGCGAAGCCGAGGACGAAGAAAGCAACAGAAACTGCGATCGCAGTTTGAGAATTAGTTGCCGATACTCCACCAGCGGTAAAACCGTAATAGAAAACCCCAACCATCATGGAAAAGTTCATCAAGGCACCGATGATCGGGATTAGCTTAGTCTGCCAGAAGCTTGTTTCATCCCCCAGGAGATGATCCATTGAAGCGACAAAGGTGACAAGACAGGTCAGCCCATAGAAGATAAACGTACCAATATTGGAAACCAGGGTTACTTGGGTCAGGTTGTTAACATTCAGCACACCATAACCGCCGATCGTCGCTGACAGGAGGGTTAGCACAATGACTCCAATGTGAGGAGTATTGAACTTCCTATGCAGAGAACCAAAAACAGCCGGGAGTTCCCCATCCGCACCCATCGCGTAGGTGATCCGCACTCCGGTAGAGAGGGAAGACAGGGTGGTTCCGATCAATGCTAGCAGCACCGTTACTGACAGAATCAAGACTACTGCGAAGCCGTGCCCGCCCAGCAGGGTGTCTCCCAAAATCCTTGCCATATCGCCGATCGGCGCACCCGACAAAGCAGCTGCGTCAAAGCCAGTGACGATGCTTCCCCCATCATATTTACTGGGATCCAAACTGAGGGCTTTAAGAGCTGCCCCAAAGTCTGTGATTTTGGGGTCAAGCCCCGCCACAAAAGAGGAAGCATCTCCTGCTTTATTCACTACTCCTGCATAGGCACTGCTGATGAAAAAATTAGCCGCAAAGTATTCAAAGAAATAGCAAATGCAAGCCTGAATAATGAGCGAGAGAATCACCCCACGGGGAATGTCCCGGCGGGGGTTGATGGCTTCTCCAGCCAGGGCTGTTGCTGACTCAAAGCCCACAACCAGAAGAATGGCGATCGTCGTTTGAAACAGCAATCCACTGAAATCATGGGGCACAATCACGCTCAATGCATTCGTATGCTCATACTTAAACTCTGGATGCCCAAAGCGGAAAGCAATAAACAACAGGCCCAAAATCACCAGCGACGTGATCTGGACGATATTGATGATGATGTTGATCAGCGTTGAACCAACCACGCCAAATAATGCAATAACCCCTACGAGCACTGCGAAGCCTGCACATAGAGCAATCTGGGTGAGTGGATTAGTCGCAAAGTTAGAGTTAAACAGTTGCCCGATGTAAATAATCAGGGTGCCCATGAATGCCACCATCACACCGGGGTAGACCCAGTAGTACAGGTGGGATGACCAACCCGTGAGAAATTTAACGATCCGGGCAAAGCGGAAGTGCTTGTGTTCTTCCTTTGTCAAAATTGCGGCTTCTGCGTAGTAGTAGGAACTACCAGCGCCCGCTTCGGGATAGGCTTTGGAAAGGACAGCAAAACAACTGGCGGTCAGTAGGGCGATCGAGGTTGCGATCGCAACGGATGCCCACATATTCAAGGATGAGGCTCTAGGAGACTGGAGTTGAAAAGTTGTCCACAAAAACGCGCCTGGCGCAATCAAAGCCATTGCATTAATCGTGACACCAACCAACCCGAGCGTAGGCTTAAGCCCTCCAGATGCAGGGGAAGATTCTGTACTGGACATAGACTTCTATTGGGGTTTCCAGAAAAGTTGTAACCTATACACTCTTTGATTCAGCCACTTTGATTCCGTAGCGAGAAATACAAAGTATCCCATCTCGATGAATTGACAGACGATTGACATGGGATCGATGTATTACTGACGCAATACCGATTTAAACGGCGATCGGTGTCCACCTATCCCCTGTGGCACCTCCCCCTGGTAAGGCGATAGAACTCTCCCATTTCGAACCAGAATTATTACGATTTCCTGGCTATTTGTTGCCGGATTGAATGATTAGCCCCCCGGTTATAATGACAGCCAGCCCCACCCAGGTGGATGTGGGAATGGTTTCCTTAAAAAGGAATCGGCCCCCCAAAATGCTGACCAGGGCGAAAACGGCAACATAGACTCCCAGGAGTTTTGAGAAGTCCCACCTGACTAAATTGACTACTAAGCCATAACCAGCCAGCATCAGCCCTCCCCCCAGAATCACAGGTAGATTGCTTCCTATCAACCCTTTGCGGATTACTGCATCCCCGCCAACTTCCAGAATGGCGGCGGCAATAAAAACTAACCACGCAAGCGATGTCATTTTTTGAGTTTTGAATGGATTAC
>JBAUTA010001377.1:0-5224 GCA_049581985.1 Kovacikia sp. | reverse complement strand
CTAAATTTTGCAACATGGGGGTTTGGGGGCTTCGCCCCCAGAAGGGGTGGAACCCCTTCACCCCTTTCAAAACTTTCGTTTTGGTCTACTAGTGTTGCAAATCATCAATTTTGTAATGGGGGGGCGTAGGGGCTGTTTCCCGACCCGTAGTTATTCCCCCCCCTCTCCCCATCCCCTATCATCCTCACTCCGGGTACTATGGAAACTACGTCTGGACGTTGACTGTTGTTTAGCGGGTTAGAACTGTGGCGTTTAAAGTTGGGTTGTTGGGCTTGGGAACAGTGGGAACGGGAACCGTACAAATCTTGCAGGATCCCATGCAGCGTCATCCCCTGGTACAGGAGTTGGAGGTTTATCGGGTGGGGGTGCGCTCACTCGCTAAAGCCCGTCAGGTAAATTTACCGACGGAACTGCTAAGGACTGACCTGGAAGCCATTGTCACTGACCCGCAGGTGGATATTGTCGTGGAGTTGATCGGTGGCTTAGAGCCTGCACGATCGCTGATCCTTAAGGCAATTGCCCACGGGAAACATGTGGTGACAGCCAATAAAGCCGTCATCGCCCGCTATGGGGACGAAATCTTTACGGCGGCTGCCCAAGCAGGCGTCTATGTGCTACTGGAAGCAGCCGTTGGGGGTGGGATTCCCGTCATCGAACCGCTAAAACAGTCCCTCTGTTCTAACCGCATTCATACGGTTACAGGGATTATTAACGGCACCACGAACTACATTCTGACTCGAATGCAGACAGAGGGAGCAGACTTTGCGGAGGTTCTGGCAGATGCTCAGCGATTGGGTTATGCGGAGGCTGACCCGACTGCGGATGTGGATGGCTTGGATGCAGCGGACAAAATTGCCATTCTGGCGTCCCTCGCCTTTGGTGGGCGGATTAAACTTCCCGAAGTTCACTGTGAAGGCATCCGGCAGGTGAATGCGGCGGATATTGCCTATGCCGAAAAGTTGGGATTTGTGATTAAACTGCTGGCAACTGCGAAGCGCAATCCTCAACTATCCCCTGATGCACCGGAACAACTCCAGGTAAGAGTGCATCCGACCCTGGTCCCCAAAGCCCATCCCCTGGCTAGCGTCAACGATGTTTATAACGCCATTTTGATCGAGGGCGAGCCGATCGGTCAGGTGATGTTTTTTGGCCGGGGAGCTGGGGCAGGTCCGACCGCTAGTGCGGTTGTGGCAGATATTCTCAATATTGCGGCCCTGTTAACCTTAGATCGGGGGTCTGCGGTAAAGCCGGACGGCACTCCCCTTCTCGATCCCTTACTTGCCTGCTCGCATCAACACTACTGTGCGATCGCCCCCATGGCAGAACTGAACACCCGCTTTTATGCCCGCTTCCTAACCAAAGACACCCCTGGCGTAATTGGTAACCTCGGCACTAGCTTTGGTGCCCACGATGTTAGTCTGGAGTCCGTTGTGCAAACCGATGTGCGTGGCAATCAGGCAGAGATTGTGGTGGTCACCCACACTGTGCGTGAGGGAAACTTCGCCAAAGCCCTCGATGAGATTCGGTCTATGGAGTCGGTTAGCCGGATCGCCAGTATGTTGCGGGTTTTGTAGCCAGGGTATGTGACGATATTTACCCTCCCATCCGTCCCGTTGCTCCAGGTAAGGGATTGGTAATACCACTTTAAAGAATGAAGGTTGCAGATGGGAGTGTTGGGGGCTTCGCCCGCAGCCAGGGGTTCCACCCCTGCACCCCGTCCCCAATCTGCCCTGTTGTTCCTAACTCTCTCACAGCCTCCCTATGTCCCTGATTTTGACTAACGACGATGGCATTGATGCTCCTGGAATTCGGGCGTTGTTAACCGCTGTGAGCACCTTCGATCTCCAACCGATGATTGCGGCCCCCCAGGATCATCAGTCCGGTTGTGGACATCAGGTGACCACAACCACTCCAATCCACGTTCAGAAACGATCCGGGGTAGAATACGCGATCGGGGGAACGCCCGCCGACTGTGTCCGCATCGCCCTCAGCCATCTTTGCCCAGAGGTGAAATGGGTTCTCTCTGGAATTAATGCTGGCGGCAATCTAGGGCCGGATGTATACATCTCCGGAACGGTTGCTGCCGTGCGGGAAGCGGCTTTGCATCGGATTCCAGCGATTTCGTTTTCTCAATATCGTCAGGCAAGGCGAGAAATCGATTGGGATGTTGCAGCTCACCTAACCAGCCAGGTACTGGCGAAGCTGTTGCCCCTTCCCCTTAAGCCAGGAAACTTTTGGAACGTCAACTTGCCCCATCTAGAAACCAACACCCCTAGGCCAGAGATCGTTTTTTGCCATCCCTGTACCCAGCCCCTACCCGTCAGTTACCGGATTGAGGGCGACCATTTCTATTACCAAGGAGAATACAGTAAACGCCTTCGTGATCCGGGAAGTGATGTAGAGGTTTGCTTTTCCGGTCGAATTGCGGTTACTCAGATCGCAGTATAACCCTGACTAAAAAATAGGAAAGAGGGAAGGAGGTGGGGGGAGATAGAGGCAACCGCCGATCGGGATGAACCTAAACGAGCTGGAACTCCTTTAACGCAGGCAAAAAATTGCTGTTTTCATGACTCGATCGACTGAGTTTAATCAGGGCAAACCGCTGTAGGGGGGTGAGTGCAGCCCACTGCTCCAGCGTGAGTGCAACTCCAACTTCTGCCGCTTTGTTCTGAACCTCCAAGGGAATCGTCACCCTATCTAACCATGCCGGATGAGGATCGATCGCCAGATCGGTTGGCTCGGATCCAGTCCGCTGCAACACAAGCTGGCGCAGAAATTCCCGGTATTGCTGAACTTCCGCCTCAGCTGCACAGGGCAACTCCACCAACTTTTGGCGATCTTCCTGGTCAAAATGGTTCCACTGAGGTAATTTCAGCTTAATGCCACAACTATCCAGCCTGTATCTAACCTGCATCGGAATGCAGCGGAGGGATTCAACAAAATCGGCTTCAAACTGAAAGAATTGTGTCATAAAACCAGAGAATTAAGGATTGGGCGATCGGCGGTTGACGTAACGAATAATCCAGTAGCTAAAAGACAGCGCAAAAATCGTCACTGCCAAAGCAATTAAATCTATCCCTGAAGTCTTCTCCAGGTCCAGAATGATAATTTTACGAGAAACTGCAATCAACGACGTAACAATCACCAATTCAACCTGAATCACATGTTTTTTTAAATAGGCGGTAATATTCTCCAGAATTTCTAACGCAATCAGGACATTCAAAAACAAACCAAAGACGGTCAGTAATGTCGTGTTGAACCGTCCAATCGGCCTTGAAACTAGCTCCCGCATCAGAAAAACACCCAGATCACCCACTGTAATGAGAATGACCACGACCATGGCGATCGACAATAGCTTGGAAACCAGAGTTTCAACGCTGCTTAGAAAACGAAGAAAATTTTCGTCACTCATCGTTTGGCGAAATTGCTGCGCCAACCTTTGCCAGGATTTCATCAGGGTTCTATCGAATGATGATGTTAGATGGTGTGAGAATACTAAATTCCGTGAAGCCAATGCAAATGGTTTATCGTAATCCTAACCATTTAGGGTTGCCTATAGCGGAGTCATGAAATTGGAGAGGCTCACCCTCCACCTCCCTGCATCCCATCTCCCTGTTTCCCATTTCCCCTTATCTTTCCCTGCTATCCCCCCCTTTCTCCTGGGTATTCTTAATTCGTTGAAGGAATAAAGGTGCATCATGGGTCCGGTTCAGGGGTCTGTTTTTTGTCTTGCCTACATTCTGGGATTGCTTTCTACTGGGGTTTGGTGGGGTGGTCTGGTTGTTTTGGGAGGCGGGGTAGGGCTGGGGCTGCTTGTCCCCCGTCGGTGGAAAACCGCGCCCCGTTCTAAACTCTGGGTCGCGGCCGGGGTCGTGGGTCTCCTGGCAAGTCTGTATTTTCACATAAGGGTTCCCCAACCCCAGGCAACCGACATTAGCAAACTGATGCCCTCGGGCGGAAAGCCTGGGGAATTCGTGGTCAAGGTTCAGGGAATTGTTGAGAGTTTGCCCCATCTAACCCGTAGTCAGAAGGCTCAGTTTTGGTTAGAGGTGCGGCAGGGAGAACCGATTTGGGGTGGAGATCAGGCGGACAAATCCAGAACAGGAACTCTCTACGTTACGGTGCCCTTGCTTCAGGCAACCGGTCTGCATCCGGGGCAACTAGTAGAAGTAACGGGTTCTCTCTATCAACCAAAGCCTGCTGCAAATCCTGGTGCCTTTGACTTTCAGAAATATCTGGCGCAGACAGGATGTTTTGCCGGTCTAACAGGAAAGGAAATTAAAGAACTAAAACCATCCACTGGTTGGGGCTGGTGGATGGTGCAACAACAAATTGTACGATCGCAAATCCGCTGGTTAGGCAGTCCAGAGGGTCCCCTGGTAAGCGCGATGGTGTTGGGTAGCAAGGGGGTCGATCTTCCCTCTGATCTGAAGGATAAATTTGTCCGTGTAGGTTTAGCAGCGGCCCTGGCAGCTTCGGGTTTCCAAACCTCCTTGATTTTAGGGGTGTTGCTCACCCTAACCCGCCGCTTCTCGGTTCGTATCCAGTTTCTGAGCGGCACGGCAGCTCTGTTGCTGTTTCTGGGACTGACGGGATTGCAGCCTTCAGTCTTGAGAGCCGCACTCATGGGCTTTGGTGGGCTAGTGGCTCCAATGCTAGATCGCAAGGTTAAACCGTTGGGGGCATTGCTGCTAACTGCGGTCCTGTTGCTGCTGTGGAACCCCCTTTGGGTTTGGGATTTGGGCTTCCAACTGAGTTATTTGGCAACCTTGGGACTGCTGGTAACGGTTCCTCCCCTGACAAAGGGGTTGGACTGGTTGCCAACGGCGATCGCACCTCTAGTTGCCGTGCCCATCGCTGCCTACCTGTGGACCCTGCCTGTCCAGTTATTTGCTTTTGGCATTCTGTCTCCCTATAGCATTTTGGTCAATATCATCACAACTCCATTCATTTCTGTAATCAGCATCGGAGGAATGATCAGCGCTCTGGCAGCTTTGATCTGGTCTCCGGCGGGTAGCGCTTTGGCATGGTTACTCAAATATCCCACCCAAGGTCTGATTGCGATCGTTGATTTCTCTGCCCAGCTACCCGGTAATGCTTATGCAGTGGGAACTATTTCAGCACTGACGGCGATCGGACTCTACGGATTATTAGGACTAACCTGGTTACAACCCTGGTGGCGGCGACAATGGTGGCTGGCAATTTTGCTATCCATTGGGCTAGT
>JBAUTA010001376.1:0-3506 GCA_049581985.1 Kovacikia sp. | reverse complement strand
CAGTTTGGGCACCGGGGATACGTAGCCGTTAAGGGCGGTGCCCAGGATTGCCCCTATACCTACATGCAGGATTTGGTGAATGAGTCCTATCGGCTGCCTTGGGAAGATGAGGTCGTTCATACAGATGGAACTTCCTGTGGTTTCCCGGCTCCGACCCGAAGTTATCAGGAAATACCCTTAACTGAGACTGCTGCGAGATAAAGGGATATTAAAGATGGATTTTTCTCAAATCCATCTTTAATATCCAATTCTCCAATCTTCAATCTCCAATTCTTAATCTTCAAGTCTTAGAGGTCACTATGGGATGTTATCTTGACTCTGAACCGTATCCGTATCCCTACAATGGCGATTTGCGCCCAGAGAATACGGTTTTTCTGATTATTGATATGCAAACTGATTTTTGTGGTGAGGGAGGGTATGTGGATCAGATGGGCTATGACCTATCGCTCACCCAGGCCCCCATCGCCCCCATCAAAAAAGTCCTATCTGCCCTGCGAGCAAAAGGATTTCATATTATGCATACCCGCGAGGGGCATCGCCCGGATCTAGCAGACCTGCCGGAAAACAAGCGCTGGCGATCGCGCCAGATTGGTGCGGGTATTGGCGATCCTGGTCCCTGCGGCAAAATCCTGGTGCGGGGTGAACCCGGATGGGAAATCATCCCTGAGCTGGCTCCCTTACCCGGAGAAGCCATCATTGACAAGCCAGGAAAAGGCTCTTTCTACGCCACGGACCTGGATATGCTGCTGAGACAGAAAGGCATTCAGAATATCCTGCTGGCAGGCATTACAACAGATGTCTGTGTTCACACGACCATGCGTGATGCCAACGATCGCGGCTACGAATGTCTGCTGCTTTCTGATTGCACCGCAGCCACGGATTATAACAATCACCTGGCAGCCCTCAACATGGTCAAGATGCAAGGCGGTGTCTTTGGGGCAGTGGCAGATTCGGAGGCCTTACTGGCAGCGATTGGGTAAGGCGTGGTCAGGGGGAGTGAGGGATCAAGAGCATTGCTTCACTCCTCACCTTACAGGCGCACTCCTTTCAAACTACTGCGTGGGTCGTAACTACGAGCGGAGCGGAGTTTTTCGTAATACTCCCGCTCGGTTGGGGTGATCTCTTTGGGAGGCGCAATGACGACGCGTACGATCTGGTCGCCGCGATTGCCCTTAGGGTTGCGCCAACCTTTACCCCGAAGCCGCAGGGATTGACCGGAGCGAATTCCCGCTGGGATGTTGACATTCACGGGGCCATCGGGGGTTGGCACCTCTACCTGGGCACCCAGAACGGCTTCATCGGGGGCGATCGGAACTTCACAGGTAAGATTGTCGCCCTCAAACTGGAAGAAAGGATGGGAGCCAATTTCTACAGTCAGGTACAAATCGCCCCGCTGAGAGGTGTAGTAGGGGCTGAATTGCCCTTTGCCTTTGACGCGAATTCGACTCCCTGGTTTTGCCCCAGGAGGAATCCGGACTTCAAATTCCTCACGCCCCAAAATCAAACGTTTTTGCACGCCATGAAATGCTTCCGCCAGGTTAAGCGTAATCGTAGCTTCGCTGTCTAACCCAGCGCTAGCTGTACTTTCAGAGCCAGTCGAGTAGTTGTCAAATCCGGTCGATGCTCTGGGGGGACGATAGCCAGTTTGGGATCTGCCATGCGGGTAGCCAGAATTGCTGCCCATTCGACCCAGCAATTCGTTAATAAAGTCTTCAAAACTGCCGTATTGCCCAAACTCGAAGTTGTCAAAGTCAATATTGGGGTTGTTCAACGGCGATCGTCCAGCTCCAGCCCCAGCCGCTTCTGCCTGTTTCCAGTATTGACCAAAGCGATCGTACTTCTGCCGTTTATCTGTATCGCCTAAAACCTCGTACGCCTCATTGACTTCCTTAAACCGCGCCTCAGCCGTTTTGTCACTAGGGTTCATGTCAGGGTGATATTTGCGTGCTAGCTTGCGGTACGCCTTTTTGATATCATCGGCGCTGGCAGTTTTGCCCACTCCCAGGATGGCGTAGTAGTCTTTGAAGTCAGTTGCAGCCATTCATCAGTCTCCTCTAGGGACTTCTGTCTATATCTTTACCTATCTTTATGAGTTTCTGGGTAATGTTTTTATAATGCCTTAAATTATCCCAAGTTAAAAACCAAACACGACAGATAGACATGGGGGCAGGGGCTCCCCCTCAAACTATCTTTAATTTGATCGCTCCCAGCTACCTGGCAGCTGTGACTCCTGGGTGAACAGGGAAAGCCCAAGGGGTGAGGACGATTTAGACGAGATCTGCGTGATGCATAGAATCTTCAGAAGCGGGGGATAGGAAGAAAGAATTGGGGGGCACTCCCAGGCCAGGAGTTCTACCCCCCAAGTCCTCTTTAGTTTAATCTCACTGGGCTAGTTACCCAGCGCTGATTAGCCTCTATCCAAGGTTAACTTTAACAACCTTGTTTTTTTCTTCTTCAGCCTTCGGTAGATTCAAGCGCAGGATGCCATCTTTGTAATCTGCCTTAGCTTGAGTGTTTTGAACCCGTGTGGGCAAAGGAATTACCCTTTGAAACTTGCCGTAGAAGAACTCAGAGCGGAAAATGCCCTTCTCTTCAGTTTTTGTTTCTGCTTTGCGTTCACCTGCAATTGAGACCGAGTCGGCAGATACCTGAATATCAATATCTTTGGTATCAATACCTGGAAGTTCGATCTTTAGCTCTACAGCCTCGGGTGTTTCTTGCATTTCAACAACGGGCATGAAGCGATCGCCATTCAGCGGTGTTGCAGGAGTCAGCGTATCAAACAGACGGTTCATTTCCCGTTGCAGAGAATTGATTTCCCGAAACGGTTCCCAACGAACGATTGCCATATATAACCTCCGTGTTGTGTGGGTTGATCAAGGGAATGATCAGATTCAGGAAAGTGTTGGATTCAGACAAACCAGATTCTTGAACTGCTGATTAGAGACTACTATCTCCAGATTTGCTGGACTGCTCTATCGACCCTGGTTCTGTGATCTTTACTGCCTTTCCTTACTTTTAGGGTATCAAAGGGAGTCAGGGCCTCAGGTTCGGTTCTTGCACCAGACAACGGACGCATTGCCGTACAGACATTAGTTCCCTAGCTTTCCCCTAATTTCGATCAATTTATCCAGCCCTTCCTGTAATTTTGGAGGGGTTTCCCTCAGGCTACGGTGCATATTTAGGATTACGGAGAGGGGCACCTGGCGATCGCGCTGCTGATTCCTTTCCAGGCAAATTCCAAGCGGTGGATTGAGCCAGAGTCCAGTCAGGTAAGTAAACCCTGAACTACGGGCAAGGGCGATTGCCTCTCGCCGCTGTTTTCGCACCCCATTGGTTGCGTCAAAGATTGCCTCTAGAACTTCACCCGCCGCAATTTGCTGCACCGTTTGGTGGAACTGATGGCCGACCTCCTGCCAGACTTTGAGCCAGGGGCCTTGAATTGCTTCATCGCCAAATAACTGCGATCGAATCGCATCTGTAGAAATTAGCCTGCGCTGGGGACA
>JBAUTA010001375.1:0-1938 GCA_049581985.1 Kovacikia sp. | reverse complement strand
CCGTAAGGCTTCGCTTCGCAGATTGCCTGTTTCGCCCGCTAGCGATATCGATCCCGAACTAATTGGCAATAGTCCACAGAGCATTTTGATGGCGGTGGTTTTTCCAGCTCCATTGGCACCCAGCAATCCATAAACTTCACCATAGTGGATGTCTAAATTTAAGTCGTCGACCGCGTGGAAGTTCCCAAATACTCGATTGAGATTATGGGCAGAGATCGCCACATCAGAAGGGGTACGACCTTGCGTAGATGAGGATTTAGCACGAGGAAAGGCAATTGTTTTAGGAACAGAACCCTTGCGTCTGAGCAGTGTAACAAAGACGTTTTCCAGCGTACAGGCTTCGGGTTGGATGCGATCAATTTTGACTTGACTCAGAATACCTCGTACCTGAGCCTCGCCTTGGTGAATATCACGCGTTAGAACTTCGATGCGATCGCCAAACGTTGCCATGTCTACAATTTCGCTCCCTGCATCACTTCTATTGATGCCTGCAATCAACTTCTGCTCAGCTTTAAACAGTTCGGGCGTATGAATGACGAGTCGCTGTAGTTTCAGGTCAGATTTGAGTGCAGCTGGAGAACCCATTTGCTGAATCTGTCCATCGCAGAGTAAAGCAACGCGATCGCACCGTTCGGCTTCATCGAGATCGGGTGTTGCCACAATAATCGTGATTCCCTGCGCCTTTAAGCCCGCCAAAATATCCCAGAACTCTCGACGTGCTACAGTATCGACGCCTGTTGTGGGTTCGTCGAGTAACAGCACCATTGGTTCCGCTATAAGTGCACAACAGAGGGCTAGCTTCTGTTTCATACCGCCCGATAGCTTTCCAGCAAGGCGATCGCGAAACTGATTTAACTGCATCAGATCGAGATATTTTTTGCGTCTGGCTTCTAATTGATTTTCTGGCACTAGCCGCAATCCTGCGCTGTAATCGATGTTTTCATCCACACTCAGATCTGGGTAGAGTGAAAATTGTTGAGTCAGATACCCAGTATCGCTGCGAGCATCTCTGGCGGATAAGCCTAAGATTTGAATTTTTCCTGCGGTAGCCTCTATCACACCACCCAGAATATTAAACGTCGTCGTTTTCCCTGCGCCATCTGCGCCAATTAGCCCAAATAGCTCTCCTCGCCTAACCTCTAGACTCATCCCTCGGACAGCACATGTTTTGCCATAGTGTTTAAATAGTCCTCGAATCTGAATGGTCACGTCATTCAGTTGAGGGTTTGATGTTAGGGGTAGTGCAGTACTAAGTGCCATAGAAACAAGTTGTTATGTCCGTTTCATCATTTTTACTGAAGGAATCTTGATGAAAGTCGCGATCAATCAGACCTAAAGTTCCAAATCCCTTACTGCCCATATCAACCACTGTTTGTGAAGGTTTTGTCGCTAGTCTATAGGGCGGTTGGTTTAATGACCATTACTGAACAAGGTGCGTGGTGTAGTACATAGTTACTGGTACTACCTAAAAAGATTTCACTTAAAGCTGATTTCTGATTGCGCCCCATTACAATTAAGTCCACCGATCCATTTTTTGCCGTTTCACAAATCACTCTTCCTGCATCTCCAACATTTTGAAAAATCTCGGCTTTGATGCTGCGATCATTAGCCTGTTGAGCATAGGACTGAAGACGTTCCGTACCGCGCTTTTCATAAACTTGCCATTCTTTTTGATATTGTTGGATAGCCAGATCGTTCGTAATGGGATACATACCTCCCATAAACTGACTGCCTGCCGTCTCAAAACTACTCTGAAACAGATTGAGAACATGTAAAAGTAAAATCTCGGCACAAAATTTTTCAGCTAATCTTAATCCGGCTTCTAAAACTTGCTCTGACTCTGGAGAGTCACCTGTTGCGATCAAGATTTTTTGTAACATTAAACTTATTCTCATCACTGTTAAAGGAAATGTATATGTGAAAACGAAGTTTTAGGGT
>JBAUTA010001374.1:0-5822 GCA_049581985.1 Kovacikia sp. | reverse complement strand
ACGTAAAGCCGAGCGGGCAAACATTTTTTAGATAAACGCTTAAGCAGATAGACGCTTAAGCTAAATGATGAATTTGGAGGTAGAAGTAGTGCAACTCCTTGCTTAGGGATCCTGCCTCCACTACCTCTTGTTGTAATTAATTCCAGGACTTGGCAAATTACGGACGGAGAAAAATCGCAACAGCCTATTTTCGGTCCAGACCCTTTCCAGGGATGGGGAAATTAGGAACCCACATTGCGGGGGACAATGGATTTTCTGTGATGCTGGGCCACGGAAAATTTAGATGAGTGGGGAGTGGGATGATCAGCATTTCCCTAAACTTCTGCCCTTAGAAATTGAGCTATGCGCTGGACTGCTACTTCAAGAATGGCGGGTTCGTGAACCAGAGCGAATCGGACGTATCCTTCTCCCGACTTGCCAAATCCAGCCCCAGGGGAAGCGGCGACTCCTGTAGCCTCGACTAATCTTGTGCAGAACTGGATAGAATCGGTGGCCCAGGGTTCGGGGAGTTTTGCCCAAACATACATGGTTGCGGGGGGGATGGGAACCTGCCAGCCAATGTTGTAGAGGGCGGTGACAAAACTATCCCGACGGCGGCGGAAGGTGTCAACGGCGATCTGAACTCCCTGTTGAGGTCCGGTCAGGGCGGCGATCGCTCCGTTCAAAATACCCTGATACTGGTTAAAGTCAACGGAGGCTTTGACGCAGCGGAGGGCACGGATCAGGTCAGCATTGCCGATGGCATAACCAACCCGAAAGCCGCCCATATTGTAGGACTTAGACAGGGTAAAAAACTCGATCGCAACGGTTTTCCCAGGGTCTGCTTGCAGCACTGAGGGAGGCTGGCTATCTCCAAACGTCAGATCGGCATAGGGGAAGTCGTGTACTAATACCAGATCGTGCTGCTGACAAAAAGAAACGGCTTCCTGAAAGAAGGATAGGGGCGCGATCGCCGTGGTTGGGTTATGGGGATAGCTCAAAACCATCATGCGTGCCTGAGCTAGCACAGGAGCGGGAACATCTTGAAAAACGGGCAAAAATCCCCGCTCTTCCAGCATTGGCATGGCATAAACCTGACCACTTGCCAGGTAAACGCCACCTGCATGGGAGGGGTAACCCGGATCGAGCAACAGGGCAAAATCCCCTGGGTTCAAAATGGCCAGGGGTAGATGGGCGGTGCCTTCCTGGGAGCCGATTAGGGGTAAAACTTCCGTCTCAGGATCAATGGGGATGCCAAATTTCCGGGTATACCAGTCTGCTGCTGCCTGCCGAAATGACCGGGTGCCGTGAAATAGCAGGTAGCCATGGGTGTTGGGATCAGGGAGAGATTGGGCGATCGCCTCTAATATGTGTGGCTGAGCGGGCAGGTCGGACGAACCCAGGGATAGGTCAATAATCTCCTGACCGACGGCTCTGGCTCTTGCCTTTGCCTGATCCATGTCTGCAAATACGTTGGAACGAAGGGGGTCTAGACGTTTGGCAAATTGCATGGCTTGCGGCTGTCAGTTGTAGAAGATGACAGGTAATAGGTGATGGATGGAACAAAGGGAGGATTCGAATTTTGGTCCTAAAAACTGTCCTAACCGTCGGTGACCAGGGGTCTGTTAAGACTGTTTTGAAGGATTAAAAACTCTCCAAACACCCAGGATACAGGTTTTGTAGAGTTAAGTGACGCCTCAAATCGCTCCTGATGGATCACTAGTAGACCAACACAAAAGTTTTGGTCTACTAGTCGCCTACTAAAGGAACTTGGTTGGGTTCCTAAAATCTGGAAGACCCATTTTAAGAGGGTTTTGAGGATCGCTCACGCCTCAAAATCTGCTTTACAGACCCCTAGCTGGGTACAACTAAGCTAAAAATGACCCAGGGCATAAAGGGCCACCGCCCTCACTCTTCTGCTCCCTAACTACACTTGCCTATTTAGGACGGAGCCAGGTCGAGGAGTTGACAACTCTAAGAAATAGTATGAAGGGGTGCAATCTCAGTCTACCGCTTCCAGTCGATCGCTGGTTGCTGCTCCCTATTTATCTGGTTGCTGCTCCCTATTTATGATGACAGATGAGTAGCCAGCATCCCTTCTAGCTTTTTCTTACTAATCGCACCTTCCGTTGCCTCAATGACTTCCCCCGACTTAAACAACCGGAAGGCTGGGACCCCTTCAATCCCATACTTGGCAACTGACTGTGGGTTGGGATCAACTTCCAGCTTCACAATTTTCAGGCGATCGCCATAACCAGAAGCCAGACTATCCACAATGGGAGCCATCAACCGACAGGGGCCACACCAGGGTGCCCAAAAATAGGCAAGGACAGGCTGAGTTGCTTTCAAAACCTCGCTCTCAAATTTGGCATCATTGATGGTCAATACGCTACTCATACCTATTCCCACAACTGCGTCCACAAAAAATAACTGCCTTAGTCATTCTGACGTGTTTTGCTACCCAAAGGCAAACGGGGAAATAGAAGAGGGGGGGAGAGGAGACAGGGGATAGCGGGTAGAAGTCATATTGGGGAGATCTGGTGAGGGAAAGGGAGAAGGGAAAGGAAATGATTTTTTCACCTTCTTCCTTCTTCCTTCTGCCTTCTCCCTTCTCCCTTTTATCTTCTGCCTCTTGACTGCTGCCGGGTACGGCTCACCTCTATAGCTGATCCAGTTTGGTCTTAAGGTCTTCCAGTTCCGCATCGATCGCGGGTTCTGTAGTTTTGCCTGGGTTGGTGCTGGCGGTTTCAGTACCCGTAAGCTGCGCCTTAGGTTGGGGAGCCGAACTGAGCAACTGAGCTTTCATCTGTTCCAGTTCGTCATCTACATTGCTGCCGGATTCTAGTAAGGCAAACTGGCTTTCCAGATCTGCCCCAGCCAGTTCAGCCGTCGCCTGAGAGCGGGCTTCCATTTGCAACACCTTATCTTCCATGCGTTCAAACGCTGCCATGGCACTGCCCGTATTCATGCTGGCAACGGTGTTTTGTAGTTGCTCGTTTGCCTTAGCAGCGGATGCCCGCGCCTTGAGCATGTCCTTTTTAGTTTTTGCCTCTGAGATCTTGCCTTCCAGGGCAATTAAATTCTTTTTTAAGGCATCAACACTGGTCGTCTGCTGATCCAGTTGGGCTTTCAGGGTTGCGGCATTTTCGGTAAAGGTTTTCTTGCGAAGCAGTGCTTCCCGTGCCAGGTTTTCGTCCCCTTTCTGGAGGGCAAGTTGGGCCCGTTGTTGCCAGTTGTTGGATTCAGTTTGTGCCTGGTTTAACTGCTGTTGCGTCCGTTTCTGGCTGGCTATCGCCCCCGCAACTGCCTGACGCATCTGCACCATGTCTTCCTGCATGTCAACCAGGGCTTGTTCCAGAATCTTTTCAGGATCTTCTGCCTTACTGACTAAATCGTTCAGGTTGGCTCTCACTACCCGGCTTACGCGGTCTAATAGTCCCATGTTTCCGTCCTTTCAGCTATATACGAGGTGAGGGGATTGCATCGGAGAAGAAACTCCGGCAAGCAGAAAAAATTAGACTGCTCTCGTTCCAGTGTAGAAACTTCAAGCGCCGATCGTCAGGTTACGGTGGTTTTTTTTAAGACGTGTTTCAGGAACCTTCCAGACGCGATCGCAGATCTCCCAACTCCTGCTCGGTTTTTGGGGCGGTTTCACTGGCAGGCAATTCAGCCTTTGCCTCAGAACCGCCAATCATCTGAGTTTTCATGGCTGCTAGTTCAGCTTCCACATCATCCGCGTCCCCCAGGGCGGCAATGCGTTGCTCCAGATCATCCATGCCCAACTCAGCAACCGCTTCCGCCTGGGACTCCATTTGCAGAACCTTCTCTTCCATCCGTTCAAATGCCTGGATAGCTCCACCGGTTCCGACCCGTCCCAGCATGTCATTAATTTGCTGAGAAGCTTTTGCTGAACGAGCGCGGGCAACGTAAAGATCTTTTTTGGTCTTAGCTTCGGAAATTTTGCTTTCCAGCTTCACCATATTCTGTTTCAACTGGGAAACAACGGTTGATTGCTGGCCCATCTGCGCCTGCATGACCTCGGCAGTTTCCTGATAGGACTTGCGTCGGGTGAGTGCCTCCCGTGCCAGAGTTTCATCTCCCTTTTGGAGGGCCAGTTGGGCACGACGATACCACTCATCTGCGGTCGTTTGTGCCTGGGAACACTGCCGCTCGGTTCGCTTCTGGGTCGCGATCGCCTGAGCCACCGCCTGTCGCAACTGGATCAGGTCTTCCTGCATATCCAGCACCGCCTGTTCCAGAATTTTCTCTGGATCCTCAGCTTGACTAACCAGACTATTGAGATTGGCACGAATCACTCGCATGATTCGGTCAAGAAATCCCATGACGCTCTCCAATTAGGTACTTGAGAGTTTTGAGTTAAGCGTTTTGGAGGTTGAGTTAAGCGTTTTGGGGTTGGCCTTAAGGGTCAACTCTGAAGGCTCAACTCTGAAAGCTCAACTTTTGACTCCTGGCTCAAAACTTCTTTCAATATTATCGCACTTCCCTTAAGCGCTCACGGTTTGTAGACTTCAGCAGGAATTCCTTGATTGCGGAGCGCCTGAGCCTTAGCTTCAGCGTCGGCGGCATTAGAGGATGCTCCGACCTGGATGCGTGCGCCATCCGGAAAGTTACGAACGTAGGCATCGGGAACAACCTTTTTCACCGCCTCCAGAGTCCGATCGTTGTCATATTGAGTCCTTACCTTATACCCATAACCGCCACTAGCAGCAGAGGTAGAACCAGCGTTGGTTGCAGCAGGGGAAGCGCTGGCAGAGGGGCTAGGCTTCCTGGGGGGAGAGGCGTAGGTACTGCTGGAGGGAGATCGACTGCTAGAGGGTGACGAAAGTCGGGCTGGCTGGGGCGGATCGACCACCCTTACAGGCGGAGCCGGTTGGGCTGGCATTGCTGGGGCAGATTCAATTCTGCGGGGAGGGGCAGGGGCGTTTGCAGGCGCACTCGATGCGTTGCCTGGGGCATGGGGCAGAGGCATAGCGGGAGCAGAGGAACCCGAAGCGCCCAGACGAGTAGACGTTGTCGTTGGCTTTCCAGGGAGCCCAGCGTTGGGATTGGAATTGGATGTCCGCCTTGGGGTAGAGCCATCATCCTTCAAGGTTCCCAGGGTTGCCAGATTGAGATCTTTAAATTCCTGGTTTGCCAGGTTGGGTTGGGGAGCGATGAGTCCGGTTCCGGCAGGATTGGTTGCAGTCGGGTCTGATGGATTCTTGGCGACATTGGAATCGGAGGAGCGAAATAGCCGCACAAGGCTGGCAGGATTCATCACCACATAGCCAAACATGGCGCTGGAAGTTAGCAACAATAGCATTGACCCCACGCCCAGGGGAGTCAGCAGGCTTTGCATAAAACCACGCTCAGCCTTGACCTCAGCCTCTTCTTCGGCAAGACTCCGTAACAGCTCTTCGGAGGACTCCAGGTAATCGTCTAACTGATGGTTTAGGGTGGACAGAGAACTCTGAGCGTCCCCAGTAGCAGGAGACAGGGGCGCATTTTGAGCGGTACTGTCAGCCGCCAATGGGTTATCTGGGGAGGGAACCGCGATCGCCAGATCAGAGTTGGCTTGATCGGCTGCGAAGGCAGAGGTGAGGGAATGGGATGACCCGGTTGCAACTGCTTGGTTAAAAGCATTACCGGAATGATCAGCAGGGGGTGTCAGCCATTGATCTGCTCTGCTCTCAGCGGTGGATGGTGGGGCCAGAGGTGGTATTTCTCGGAGATGGGATGCTCCGGTCGCTGCTGGAACCGGGATTAAATCGGGGGCTTTGGCAGCCGATTTACGATTTCCTGAACGAACCGAGTGCCCTTTGCTGCCGCGCAGCCGTCGATAC
>JBAUTA010001373.1:0-6218 GCA_049581985.1 Kovacikia sp. | reverse complement strand
GGGCGAAACCCTACGAGGAATTTAGTACGGCTCTCGCTAAATATGTGTAGATAATATCTGTGTAGATCACATCCCTGTAGATAACCTCTGTGTAGATCCAGGCACGGACGGGGGCAGCAGAGAATTGGGTGGCCCTGGAGATAGAGGTCACCCATGCACGAGGACAGGCACACGCTTATAGGTAGGGGTGCCCGATCGCTCCTCTGTTTTCGCCTTGAAAATAACGTTAACTTCGGGATAAAACATCACCGCTCCACCCTGACGCACGGCACCATAGATGACTTCAACATTTTCTAGCTTGCCCGCATCTCCCTGCACCGTCACCCGCTGATACTCCTTTAAACCAGCATCCTCCGCATCCTGCCGATTCATCAAAACGCAATTGCGATGGGGCATGCCCCGATACTTGTCCCCAAGTTTGTAGACCACTGTGTTGTGTTGGGAATAGCTCCGCCCAGTCATTAAGGCTACAACCACGCCCTTCACTGACTCGGAAACCCCAAAGTCTTCAGGGCTTGGTAGGCTCAACTTAGGAAGCGGAGTTACCATCATGATGGCTTTGCCAGAAGGCGTCTTAAATTTTGGTTCAGTAAAAATCCTGCCCGAAATCGTAAATTCCTCCTTGGTTTGGTCGATGTCTGCCATCTTTTCGTAGCCAGGGATGGATTGGGCAATTAACTGCCGGACATATTTCGTATCTTGCAGTTTGCGCCAGTCTATTGGATGGTCGCCGTGAATCCGGTGCGCCAGTTCTGTAAGAAATTCCACTTCTGAAATCAGGTCTGCGTTTTTGAGATGGGTTGTGCCTTCATTGTTCATCCGCACAAAGTTGTTGCCCGATTCGACCGTAGTTTTGTGGGGGTTCTCAAACCGATTCAGAACGGGGATGATGATCGTATTGTGTTTGGCTAACCCGTGAAAGTGGCCCAGGTTAGGCTTTGTGGCGAGGTAGAAAATGGTTTCAATGTTACCCAATGCCCGTTTTGCCTGGGCCGAGTCAGGATTGGCTGCATACAGATTGCCGCCCAGACAAAGCAGCGTATCCACCTTATTGGCTTCTGCGGCTTCGATTAGGTGGCGGGTGTGGTAGCCCGGATTCAGGTTGAGCGATCGCCCCAATAACTTTTCCAGGGCTGTGCGGATCTCTTCCTTGAGCTTCACGGTCACGCCCATTGAGCCAAAGCCCTGGACATTGGAATGGCCCCGCACGGGCATCACCCCAGTTCCCATTTTTCCGACATTGCCTGTTAGCAGAGCCGTATTCGCAATGCTGTAAACGTTATCTACCCCATTGGTATGTTGCGTAATGCCCATGGCCCAACCAAACACGACGCGCTGGGAGGTGCCGATTATCGTCGCTGCCGCTTCTAGTTCGGGTTTAGATACTCCGCAGGTTGCCGTGATTATTTCCCAGCTAGTTGATTGAGCCTGTTCGACGATCGCTTCCCATCCTTGCGTGTGTGCTTGCAGAAAAGGGCGATCGATCAAATTTTGTTCAATCAATGCTTTCTGAATCCCCACAAATAGGGCCACATCGCTGCCCGGAATGGGTTGCAGATACAACGAGGCAATCTCCGATCCGGTCAGTAAAGACTTGACTGGGAAGGCGGGGGAGCCAAATTTGACCAACCCAATTTCCATCACGGGATTGATCACAATAACTTTGCCACCCCGATCGCGCAGCTTGATTAACTCGTTCATCAAGCGGGGATGGTTATAGCTAGCATTGGAACCTGCTAGCACAATACAGTCTGATTGCTTCAAGCTTTCCAGACTAACCGTCGAGGTATTGGTGCCAAACACTTGCTTTAGCCCAACGGTGGAAGGCGCATGGCACAGATCGGAACAGTCCGCTAGATTGTTAGAACCCAATGTTCGCATCATCAGTTGCAACAGATACGCCGCCTCATTGGACGATCGGCCAGAACTGTAGGAAGCAACCCGCTCCGATGGTTGCTGGAAAGCCGCTGTTGCGATCTCATAAATCTCTGCCCAGGAAATCCGCTCGTAGTAGGAGCTACCCGCCCGCAAAATTACCGGGAAACTAAGGCGACCCAGGCGATCGGCTTCATAGGAAGTCAACTGCTGAAGTTCATAAATGCTGTGTTGATCAAAAAAGTGCGTTGAGACCGGGGGTTGCAGTTCCGCAGAAATCGCCTCCACGCTTTTCATACACCGTTGCAGCTTTTCTCCCTCCTCGTTGGTGAAACCACCCTTTTGGCCACCCGTTCCCCAGGAGCAGGATAAACAGGCACTCTTATGCAATAGCGTTTTCCAGAGACTTGGGCCTTCAGGGGAAAGGGTATGTTCTGCCCAATATTGGATGACGGGCAAGCCCCCTCCAATTTCAGGAGTTTCGTCATTCGTTTCATGATCGGGAGGAACAGGCTGCTCACTCTGCTGCTGCAAACGATCGGTATCCATAAGGTGCCTGGGATTCACGGGTGCGTTTATTTATGCGGTTTATTGTAGCGGCTTCGGAAATAGAAACCAGGAGCCAAAAGATAGAATGTCTGCGGATGAGTTTAAGGACAATGGAACGAGAATCCAGGGAAATCAGTCGCCCAATGCACCCCAGGGTTGAATTGGCTATGAACGTTAGGGACTCAGCATTCGGGCAAAACCCCTGGCAATGACCACCCTATCCCTGCCGAATGCTAAGCCCTGACTGGAATTGTCGATTGTATTCGTATTTTTTAATTCGCCTTCCTCAAGATTGAGTGCGGAGAAAATCTTTGATTCAATCTCCAATCCTTAATTTTCCATTTAAGGATTTTCCTGCTACAGGCAAGTCAGCCTTCCAATGCTCGTCCAGATAGCAAACCAGCGATACCAGACCAGGCAGCGCCAGGTTGAGGGTTAACAGGCGCACCAGATGCCCAGCAGTGACAATTTCCACATTATGGTTGAGGGTCAGGGAAATCCAGATCATTTCTGGAGAGCCCCCAGGCGCAGCAAGCAATAGGCACGTTAACCAATCCGCATGAATGAATAGTTTTGCAAACGTTGCCGCCAGCCCCCCAGCGAAAAACATCAGGATGACCGGAACCAAGGCACGGGCAAACGTCGCCCTTCCCAAATGGGGATTCATCCCCCAGTATTCACCGATCGTAGTTCCTAATAAAATTTGTCCCAGCACTCTTAGAGCGGGAGGAAAACTAAAATGAATAGGGGTTTTAGAGGGCAGATAGATCAGTAAGGAGGCAACTATCACTCCCACAATAATTGGGCAGAAAAAAGTAGCAACTGGGATTTTTAACTTCCCCCCCCAATAGACAGCCAGGTAGGTCGCAGAGAGGATAACAAAAAGCAGTAATAGATAGGTTGGATTAAAGAAACCCAGGTCTTCCGTTAGGGCATGAAGGGTATCCCAGATATTGGGGAAATAGGCAACATGGGCAATTAACGGGACAACTAAAATAATGGTGGTAAAACGAATCAGTTGAACAAGGGAGACGAGGGCTGCATTTTTCTCGTAGTCTGCTGCGATGCTCACCATAATGCCAATGCTTCCGGGAGTTGTGGCTAGGGTTGCTGTGAGCAGATCGATTTTTTCCAGGCGTGAGTAGAGGAATCCAATTATGCCACCATTGACTAGAAGAAATAGGGCGATCGCAATAAAAACAGGTAGTTGCCAGGAAAGCCCGGTGAGATGACCTTGCTGAACAGAAAGCCCAATCATCAAACCGATCAAAGCCTGCCCTACCTTTCTAGAATTTCGGTGGGGTTGGAGTGGCTGTGGAGTCAGCGATCGGCAGCTATAAAAGACGATCGCACCTGCCACAATTCCACCCAGGATCCAGGCACCGCCTGCTGCCCCTACGCTAATCAACCCTAACCCAACGATTAAGGCAACGATTAGCTCCAGAGAAATGAGGAAAAAGGGACTGGTCAACCCGGCCTACCAATATTTTTTGGGGATTGTAATTTCTATAGCTATCGCCAGTTTGATTAGGACGGAGGATTAAAGGGGAAGTGGGGGCGACGCCCCCAGTCAAGGATTTCACCCCTGCACCCGTCCTAACTAATCGGGCTACGGCTATACCACAATATAGCGGTTTGGACTTGGATGAAGTACAAAAATGTGAGGTACAGTGAGGGTGCTTCGCGCCCCACTGTACCTCACACCCTTGAAAAGGGCTACACTTTGAGAGCTGCTACGAATTGGTTCAGATCCTTTTTCCTATTAGAACAGCTTTAATCTGAGCGCACCACTTCTTTAACGGATCTCCACTAGTAAGTCGCTGGGCAAATTAACGTACGGTATCTCCTATAGCGCTCCTGTTTGGATTGTGAGAAAGGATTCCAGTGGAATCCTTTCTCACAAAGCCTTTCAAACTCACAACTGATTTAGGACTACTATATATCGACGGTATCTCCTATATCGATAGGCTAATCTGAGATCCGTTTTCGGTTTTGTAGACCTCAATTCGGGATTGGAAGGCTTCCTTAAAGTGGGGGACATGGGTAACGGTGAGGATGCAGGCAAAATCGGAGGCGATCGCGTTAATCGCAGCAATCAACCGATCACACCCCTCCGCATCCTGGGTGCCAAAGCCTTCATCTACAATTAGCATTTGCAGGGCAGTTCCCGATCGATGGGTCAGCAAGCGTGCCAGGGCTAACCGAATTGCAAAGTTGACCCGAAACGCTTCACCCCCAGAATAGGTTTCATAGGGACGGGTGCCGTGGGCATCGGCGATCAGAATATCCAGGGTGTCAATTAGTTTTGAATTTTGAATTTTGAATTTAGGATGACGAGCTTGATCTCGCCGACTGGAGCGTTGGGTCACAAATTGGACATGGAGCTGATTACCGCTAAGGCGAGCCAGAATTTGATTAGTTTCAGCCTCCAGTTGGGGCAGGGCGTTTTCAATCATCAACGCCTGGATACCATTTTTGCCAAAGGCTTGCGACAGCTCTTGATAGACCCGGTATTGCCGCTGGGTAGTTTGAAACTGGGTGCTGAGGGCCGCGGATTGCATATCGAGGGCTTCTAGCTGTTGCTGTTGTTGTTGCAGGCGACCCAGGTAGGAAAGCTTTTCGTCCAGCAGCGATCGGCGCTGGTGAATTTGCTGTTCTAAGGTTTGAATGTGGAGTTGGCAATCGGGGGTTTGCTCTAACTGTTGCACCAGGGCAGCGATCGCAGTTTGGGCTGTTTGCAGGGCCTGTTGGCGCTCTCGGAGAGTTTGAGTCAGTTGGTTCAACCGCTGTTGCATCTGGGGATACTTCTGGCGAGCATGGTAGAGTTCCTGGTGCCGCAACTGCCAGATCTGGGCTTCCCGAATTAACTGACGGATCTGATTGTGGCGCTCCGTATCGTAGCCAATCTCTTCAATTTTGCGGTCAAGAAAACCCAGACCGCTGGCAGTTTCCTGGTTCAATTGGGCCAGTTCCGTTTGCCAGATATCCATTTGGGTCTGGAGTTCGGGTTGCTGCTGAGCAATCTGATGTTGCCGTCGCTGAGCTTGTTTAATTTCTGCCTGGCGGATCTCTGCCCAGCGCCAACGGTCTACCTGACCCCGTGCTAAGGCGTGATCTTTTTCGTCATAGTTCAACTGCTGCAAGTGGTGGTCGAGCAACTGCAATTCTTCTTGCAGCTCCTGGGCATAATTCCCCGATTGCAGCGATCGTTCAACTTCTGTGACCTCCGCCCCAATCTGCTGTAAGGTTGCCTGCATTCCGATCATGGCCTGGAGTTGTTCTTGCAACTGTCCCCGCCGTTCCAGCACGGGACCATATTGGGTTAGCTCTTGCTCCAGCTCCCGGTATTCCTGTCTCAGAACTTGAATTTCCCGCTCAGAAACAGCCAGTTGCTCTCGAATCATCCAGATTTGGTCCAGCGTTTCCTGCTTTCTAACCCGATGTTTCTCCAGAACCAGATGCCAATGGTGCTCATCCAGGGAACGATCGCAGAGGGGGCAGGGGGGAAAGGGGGAAAGGGAGGAAGGGAGGGAAGGAGAGGGAGAGGGAGGGAGAGGGGAGAGGGCCAGGTTTTGAGTTTTGAGTTCTAAGGTCTGGGCGTCTTCTGGCCTTTCCATCTGGGCGTCTCCTACTTTTCCAGGTCCGACTGGCCACTCGCCAGTGCCCGTCCCTGCTTGTAGGAGTTGAATCTTCTGTTCCACATCTGCCAACTGCACCTCGTAGTTTCTCTGGTGGGTCTGAAGCCGTTCCATAAAACTGCGTCGTTCCAGTCCTTTTTCCCGGACTCGCTGTTG
>JBAUTA010001372.1:0-4663 GCA_049581985.1 Kovacikia sp. | reverse complement strand
CACCGGGCAAAACGCCATCTGGCAGATGAATGGCACCACCTTCGTGACCAGCACCTCACTCACCGCCGTCACAGACACAAACTGGAAAATCGAACAGGTGGCTGACTTTACCGGAGATGGCAAAGTTGACTTGCTATGGCGCAACAGCGCCACCGGGAAAAGCTCTATCTGGCAGATGAATGGCACCACCTATAGTACAGCTATCTCGCTACCCGTTCAGGACATAAAATGGAGCATTGCCGCTATCGCTGATTTTAATGGCGATGGCAAGGTAGATATCCTGTGGCGCAACGGCTCCAACGGACAAACTGTGATCTGGCAAATGAATAATACCGCCTACAGCACGGGGTTCTCTTTGCCGGTGGTAAGCGGGGCTAACTGGAAAATTCAAGGAGTTTCTGACCTGGATGGAAATGGCACCCCAGACATCCTCTGGCGTGACTATACCACCGGCAGAAATGTGCTCTGGAAAATGAACGGAACCTCTTACAGTACGGCGGTAGCCCTGCCAGCTGTGACCGATCCGAATTGGATACCCTATCTCTAATCGTAGAGAGCAAAGAGGGCATGCCCCAGAACCAGATGGGCAGAGGGGGAGGAGTGGGTAGGCAGATTATCCGACGATCGCCCGATACCCCTCCCTCCCCATCTGCCAGAGCAGATGGGGGATTTCCCTGACCTCATACCACAGTTGATTGGGACTAATGCCAAAGGCAAATTTGAGCAGTAACATGATCACAAAAATGCCAATCACAGGCCCAATCGTGAATCTAAATACTTTGATTAACCAGGAGAAAATCAGAAAAGAAACCGCGATCGCGGCAATCAGCAAAATCGTATTGGCATCGCTCAATGAAGATGCCAGATCATTAATTGCTTCCATTTAAACCTTCACTTCCCAAGTGATTACGAGTACTCAGCACAGATTCTACTAAGTAAGTCGGCCTTATTAAGTGTAAGAAGGGGGTTGGGGGCACAGCCCCCAACCAGGGGTTCCCCCCTACACTCCGTCCTTTTCCTTTCGAAAATCAGCTTTATCAGGCTACACCAATTTTTACTTGCCTATCGTGCATTCTGACACCTAATAGAAAGGGACCGATTCTGTTGCTGGGTTAATCGGTAACAGGGGTTAGGGATAGGGAAAGCGGCTGTTCAAGCTTCTGGCGAGAACTTTTCAGGAGGGTTGCCAGGTAGTGGCAGAGGCGATCCCGCTGCTCTAGATCGAGACGATAAACCCGATTGCTCTGACAGGAGAATACGGGTGACAAGCGGACCATCTGGTATTCTGGGAACTGCCTCGATGCTGGTGTTAACAGGATAAGATTTGCCTGAGACGGGACAAGTCCTTCTGGAAGCTGCCCTTCAAGAAAATCGAGAATCGTCTGCTGGCAAATTTGAGCATTGATTCCCTGGGCTTCCAAAAGTTGCAGAATCTGCCCCAGGGAAAGAGCATGGTCAGGAAAACTGCGGAGAATTGCCTGCAACAGAAAATACTCGCCGTACTGATGCCGATCGCCCTCTAAAAACTGCGGATAGAACGGCAGTTTTGCCAATCCCAGCGCAACTTTGCTATGGGAGTTGGGAGACGGGTCCTGATCCTGAATCAGCATTGCGTTAGGAAATTTTTGTTGGAGCCACAGGCCAATCTCTGGAAAGGAAGCCGTTCCTCCAGTTAAAACTACCTGTTGAATTGTCTGGACACCAATCCCCGTCTGCGCCAGCAAACCGCTCAATTCCCGGTTCAAAAGTTGGAGGTAGGGAACAATCACCCGGCTGTGCAAAGCCTGCTGAGTCATTGTCCACTGCTGATCATTCAAGCTAAAGCTGGCAACCTCCTGGTTTTGTAGGGCCACCTTGAGCTGGCGGGCGATCGCCAGCAAAATTCGCCCCAGGGAGGTGCTTTGGAGGCGTTGTTGCAACCGATAACGGATAGGCAGGTCAGGCTCACCGGGAAGAGGCAGATCCAGACTGGGTTCGCCCAGATTTCGCCAGCCCCAAACCGACGGATAAAATAATTGACAAATAATGTCCTGATCGATTGCACTGCCCCCGTAGGCAATACTGCGAAGCGCCAGATCGGAGCGCGTCAGTTGGTGAAAATCCTGGGGCAAGTCGAGTAGCAGCAACTCGGTCATCGTTGCTCCCGCACTCAGAACAAGGGTGCCCCCCTTCCAGGATGCCGTCCCCGTCGATCGCGACCGTTGCAGGGAAACCGCTGGCTGACGGATTGCAGAATCGGGAAGCTCGGCAATCAGAGCGGCGATCGCATCCTCAACGAAAAAAATCTGGGCGGGCTGGGCGACCAGTCCTGCGGTCAGCACTGCTTCCCGCAGGTTAAAGCGGTAGGTATCCGACCAACCCACCGGACACCCTAACCCAACCCCTGCCAACTGGGACAGGGCCGTTTGAAATTCTTCTGGTTCAAGGCCCTCAGCGCTACAGCCTGATTCATCCGTCGGTTGTTTGAGGAGGGTGCTGAGCAGTGCCACCACCACCTGCTGTATCCACGCCAGGGCCAGAGAATGCTGATCAGACCATTGCAGAACTGGCTCCCAGGTTTGAGTCTGGTCAGACCAGTAGGGAATGGCCACATCCTGAAACTGTCGAAAATTGCCAAGCAGCAGACCGGCAGGCATGGCCACGGGCTGACCCGCGGAGTTGACTCTTACCTGGAGGGCACGATCGCCCACGGCGGAAGGAACTGTCGGCGTTTGATGGAGTTGCTCATCCGTCAAAAACGCGACCGCAGGCAACCGCAAAAGTACCGGAGATGCCGATGCCACTCCCGCCCAACGAATCGGATAGAGTTGGGCGGTGGCTCGGTTCAGCAAAGCAGCCGAAATTCCAGTCGTCCCCAGATCAATTCCTAAATACCAGACTCGCCTCTTGGGGCTTTCCAGTGGGTTTTCCAGTCCCCCCCTTCCCCCCTTCCTGGAGCTTACTGCCCCCCCCTCAGGGGCGATCGGGGCGACCAAACCCTCTGGGAGATTCCCGGTTAATTCCCTTTCTTTTTTTTTTCAAGCGTCTGGGGATTGGAACCCGCAGGCGCTTGGGGAGAGGGGGAGGAATCCAGCAACCCCATCAAGCTTTCAAACGCCTGTTCTAGAGTCAAGTCCTCAGGATTTGGGGGCGTCGCAGGCGACGGAGAAGCAAAACTTTCTGTTGCTATAGTATCCGCTGGGGAACCCTGCGAACCAGGCGTTCCCGCCTCCCCAGGCCCTTCCCCAAAGAGGTCGCCGACCTGGTCGAGGGTAAACCCATTTTGGAGTTCAGTTTCGGCACCCAACGCCGCAGTTGCAGGCGGCGGTGATGCCGCAGGCGCATCGGGGAACAAATCATCCATCCCTTCCAGGGTAAAACTGGCGGACTCGGGTGAAACGGGTGCAGACGAGGCAGCGGGAACATCAGCAAACAGATTCTCGGCGTCTTCCAGGGTAAACGCGGAGGATAGATTCCCAGGAGTTGGTTGGGCGATCGGACTCGCAGGCATCATCGTCGCAGGCATCATCGTCGCAGGCATATCCGCAAACAGATCGTCAATTCCTTCCAGGGTGAAGGCAGCGGGTTGGGTAGAAGCGACGGACGGTGCGGAAGCGGACGGCGTGATCGGGGAGGATACCCTACCAGGGTTTTCTTGTTGCCCCACTTCTGGCTGTCCCGACGAAGAACTGCCCGGTGGCGGAACGGAACTTACCGCCGGGGCAGCGGACAAATCGCCAAACAGATCATCCATCCCTTCCAGCGTAAAGGCAGCAGCCTGGTCGTTCGCGGCAGGCGGCGGAACAGGGCTGACACTCGGTACAACCGGGGGGACGTCGGCAAACAGATCATCCATCCCTTCCAGCGTAAAAGCAACTTGCCCGGTTGCAGGCAAGGCTGCAGCCGCAGGTGGGGAAGGGATTACCTCTAAATCCGCATTGGCCTCCGTCAGACTTTCTGCCAACTCTTCCAGCGTGGGTTCCGGCGGTTCACTTCGGGCGGGCTGTTGCTCGGAAGCCGTGGTTTGGGGCGCTTCTACCCCCCACTCTGCCAGGGTCCAATCCGTCCCATCCGTTAATTCCCTTGATAAGGATTGGCCTGCCAATTCATTGCCCTGTTCCAAACTGGAAAGATCCTGGTCCAAACTGCTGAGGATGGCTTCATCTAGCCACAGCGCTGAATCTGACTCGGCAGCAGACTCAAGATCAGGAAGCAGATCTTCATCGGGAGAGGCAAGGGGGTAGTGATCTTCTGTTGGATGGGTTGCCGCCTCGGGTTGCGGGGTTGCGGGTTCGGCTACCGAACTCGGCTGGGGCGATCGGGCAGCATTCCGACCCAGGGTTTGGTCAAACAATTCCTGAGTTGCGGCATCGGTTGCAGGCGGCATCAGAGCAGTTAACTCAGACCGGGTCTGCTCATCTAACGAGGTTTCTGCCAGCAGGTCAGTCAGGGAGCTGATTTCGTCTATGCGCTCGGCGGGCTTGGCTACCTCTGCGACTAAGGGCGATCCCGTTTCGGGTGAAGCTTCTTTCTCTTCCGATCGGGCCTCTGCGGCCAACTGAATCGCTGGTTCTGGTTCGGCCGCAGAATCATTTTCTGAACCCTCCCAATCAATCGCAGAATCAGCAGGATTCAGATCGGCAGGATTCAGATCGGCAGAGATCGCGGTTTCCGCCCCTGGAAA
>JBAUTA010001371.1:0-4261 GCA_049581985.1 Kovacikia sp. | reverse complement strand
TGTTAGGTCTGGTAACTGGGTTACTTGCTTCTGCAAACTTTTCAACTTCTGCGGTTGCCCAGACGGCTTCTGCCACCAACGAAGGGTATACATTACTCAACCGGGGTTGGGTGAATGATGCGATCGTCATCTTTCAACGAGTTTTACGCAGCTATCCCAATTCGTTAGAAGCAAGGCTAGGTCTGGCAATTGCTTATCAAAAAGCGGGGCAGGATAGCGCTGCATGGAAGACCTATCACCAGGTTTTGAACCAGGATCCCAATAACCGCGCTGCCCTCAAAGCGATTGGTTTACTAGGTGGTTATCGCCCAGAGTGGCAACCGGATGGAATTGCTGCTCTGACGGCTTTACTGCAACTGAATCCTAATGACACCGATGCCCGTGCCCAACGGGCTTTGCTTTATGGTTATCAGGGTAAATTTGCAAAATCCCTGGCAGATTACCAACCCCTGCTTCAGTCCACTCCCAAACCCGAAATACTTTTAGGTGCGGCTCAAATTTACGCTTACAGTGGTAAATACGCGCAGGGGATTGTCTTGTTTAAGCGCTATCAAGCAACAGGGAAACCTATTCCAGATGACGCTGTGGCAGCTTATGCGACGGCATTACGGCAAACCGGTCAAGCTGAACAAGCAGTCCAACTGTTGGAAGCCCGATTGCAACAGCGAAGGCAGCTAGATCCCACGGCAATTCAGCTACGAGCTGCCCTGGCAGTGGCCTACCAGATGAATAACCAACCCAAACGGGCTACTGCCACCTTATTTGCGTTGCATAACCAACCAGAAGCCGCCTTACCTTTAGCGCGGGCAACCAGCGAGATTGCCCGTCAAACCAAAAATACAATTTTGTATCAGGAGGCGATCTCCCTCTATCGCCAGGTGCTGCAAAAAACATCGGATCCCCCCCCTGGCCTTGTCATTGAGGTGGCAGATGTGATGAGTGAATCTTCTGCCAACCGGGCAGAAGCACTACAACTCTATCAGCAGGCGATTCAACAGCAGCCAGATAATGCTGCTCTAAAAATTAAGCAGCTTATCCTAACTCAGCAATTAGGTCAAATCTCCCGTGCCGATTCGCGCCAGCAGTTACGAGCTCTACTGCAACCCCTGCCTGCATCCCAAGAAGAGCGCCAGTTACTGGCTCAGGCTCTGCAGCAGCTTGATCCGCCCGATCCGGAGCTACTCTCAAGTTATCAAGAACTCGCTCAATCCGATATTGATGTTCCCTTTTTGAACATTCGGATTGCCCAAATTCTGATTCAAAAAAATGAGTTGGAGGTAGCCAGACAAGTGATTGCAACCTACCGGGCAACGTCGGTTGGATCCCAGGATCTTGCCAGTGAACTGTTCCTCGCTGAAATTGAGCGCCGAGAGAACAGGTTAGACAATGCTGCCCAGCGGTATGAATCGATCATCGCTCGCAATCCTAACGATATAGTGCTAATAGACTCGTTGCGTGGACTTGCAGGTATCCGCCAGGCCCAGGGACGGGTAGATGATGCGCTCCAAATCTACGATCGGGTTTTGAGCCGTAACCCTCAAGCTACCTGGGCTCAACTGGGTAAAGCTAGCCTCGACTATCAGGCAAAACGGATGTCCATTGAAGAGGCGGAATCTGTCTTAAATCAATGGCTAACGGCGCAGCCAACTGAAACACCGCCAGAGCTTTTTAGTTTGGTTGGGGCACTCCCTCCCGATCCTAAACGAGAATCTCTCTACAGCACGCTGCTAATCGTCGATCCCGATTCTTTTGTGATTCAACGTCGGTTGATTCAAGTGCTGGCTAGGCGGGATCCGCAACAGGCCCGATCGCGAGTTAACCAGCTGCTACAAGGTGATCCAACCAACCTCAACGTCTACTTTGTTAAAGCCGAACTGGCTCAGACCCTTGGTAATTTTAATGAAGCTGCTGTCGCCTATCAGGAAATTTTGCAGCGTCAACCAGAGAATGTTGATGCCCTGCTTGCGCTGGGTGGAGTGCGGTTTCAGCAACAGCGCTACGGCGAAGCTGAAGCCATTTATAAGCGAATTGTTGCCCTTAAACCCACAGACTGGGATATTCGCCGGATTCTGGCGGAGCTGAGTTTGGCTCAAGATCAGCCCCAGGGAGCCATTCAGCAATTTAAACAAGCCGAGCAGCTCCAAAAAGCTCAAGGGAGCGCGGATCCAGTGGTTGCTGATCGGCTTGAGCGAGTGCAGGTTGATTATCTTAGAAGACGTGGATTTCAACCCTCCTGGGAGCGCTATTAATGAAAAAGAAGGTCCTATTTCAGAGATCGATCGGAGTCATGCTCCTGCTGAATCTAGCAGGTTGTTACTCCCTACAGTTGCCAAAGCTACCCTTTCTTGCTGACAAATCCGAGGGGCAAATTCCTGACTACTGCCCTGGGCAATCCCTCCCGTCGGCTCAAGAGGTATCCGATTTGAGATTGTTGACCCAGGCTGATCCCGTATTGCAGCAAAGTTGGTTGGCTTTCCGAGACCGATTTATTCAAGCAGATGGGCGGGTGATTGATCGGGAAGTGGGCGATCGATCTACTTCCAAAGGACAGGCTTACGCTATGCTGCGAGCTGTCCTGATTAACGACCACACGACCTTCGCCCGGACTCTGAGTTGGGCAGAAAATAACTTGTCCCGTAAAAATGCCAAAGATCAACGGATTGACCAACTTTGGGCGTGGTCATGGGGAAAAACAGAGGACAAGGGTTGGAAAGTTCTGGAAACTAATTTCGCTAGCAGTGCTGATATAGATGCAGCAACAGCGTTAATTATGGCTTCTCGTCGTTGGAATTGTGCTCGCTATTTGGAGATTGCTCGTGCCAAAATTGATGATCTGTGGGAACATTCAACAGACGTGGTTAAAGGCCAGCGTTATCTTCTGTCAACTTCCGACTTATTTTATTGGGATGAGCCTAATACCTTACTGATCAATCCATCCTCCTTTGCTCCCTATGCGTTTCGTTTGTTTGCTCAGGTGGATTCTAAGCATGACTGGCTCAGTCTGGTCAGGAGTAGCTATGCGGCGTTGAGCGAATCCGCAAAGCTTTCTAAAGTCGGGTTGCCCAGTGACTGGATCCTGATCGACCCTGCAACGGGCAGAATTAGGCCCCTCTCTAGCAGTGGTTCTAAACAAAGCATCTATAGTTTTGATGCTGCCCAGGTATGGTGGCGTGTTGCCCTTGATGCTGTCTGGTTTCAATCGCCCCAGGCAAAACAATATCTGAAGGAACATACTGCCTATTTGAAACAACTTTGGAAAACCAATCAAAGAATTGTCGCCCGAATTGACCTTCAAGGGAATTCCCTGGTGGATTACGAAGCAACCTCTCAGTACGCGATGCTTTATGCTGCGCTGCAATTGACTGACCCCCAGATAGCCGATCAAATTTATCAACTTAAATTAAAGCGCCAATATCAAGGAGGATTTTGGGATGATAGCTCTGCTTTTGGTACTCAAAATACGGTCTGGTTGGCCCTACTAGCTCCCACACCGCCAACTTCGCTGCTAAAACCATAGCCTAAAGTACCCGCTAAGCCATCAAGCCAAACTTAGAAAGTTGTGTGTTGCCTGTGGCTCTCAATATCGCAAATCTAAAATCTAGAATTCTTCATGCTATTGCATTTTTCTCCCATTCGACTAATGCGGCGATCGGTAGCTCCCCGAATTTTCCTGATTGGAATCTTTAGTTCTCTATTGAGTTTAACGGGCTGTATTTTTGCCCCTTCAATGGGGCAAACTTCCCGATGTCCAGAGCCATCCTCCAGCTCTGAGAAAGCATTAACCAGCCTCTCCCTGTCTAAGTTCACTCCCCATGCCCAACTGCTTGAGCAAAGTTGGATTGCCTATCGCCAACGGTTTATCCAACCCGATGGGCGGGTAATTGACTGGGAAGCGGGCGATCGCACAACCTCTGAAGGGCAGGCCTACGCAATGCTGCGGGCAGTACTCATCGATGATCCAGGGACTTTCGCCTGCACCTTGAACTGGGCAGAACATAACCTTGCCCGCAAAGACGCTAATGGTAAGTTAATCGATCGCCTCTGGGCGTGGAAATGGGGGCGTACGAGCTTAATTAGTTGGGGAATTCAGGACAGCAACTTTGCGAGCGATGCAGACATTGATGCCATCACTGCTTTGATCCTGGCATCTCGTCGGTGGAATCATCCTGAATACCTGGCGATAGCCCGCAGCAAACTGAACGATTTGTGGAATCTCTCAACAGCCGTTGTCCCAGATAGAAGTCGCTATTTACTGCCAGGT
>JBAUTA010001370.1:0-2951 GCA_049581985.1 Kovacikia sp. | reverse complement strand
ACGCCAGATTGATATTACTCGCAGTACCCAGGGAGAACTGGTAGTAATCATTGGTATCGGTGCCACCGATCGAATCACGATAAGTACTGCTCCCAGTCAAATTGCTACCAACTTTAAATGCATTGCTGAGGGTATTTCCGGCCACATCGATCGGTGCGGGTGTCCCAGTTGTAACAAACGGAGAAATCGCACGCCAATTCAAATTAGAAACTTGTGGAATCGCGATTGATGTGCTGAATGTCAGTCCATTCATCAACCAGATTGTGTTGTTTCCACTAGAGAAGTTGCGCCAGAGAATGTCCGGTTTCTTGTCTCCGTTAAAGTCTCCCGTACCTTGAATTTGCCAGTTAGGATCAGTAACCGGGGAAATTGCAACGGAAGTCACAAAGTTCAATCCATTCATCAGCCAGACGGCATTCTGTCCAGTGGAATAATTGCGCCAGACAATATCTGCTTTGCTATCCCCGTTAAAGTCTCCGACGCCTTGAATTTTCCAGTTGGGATCAGTCACCGGGGAAATGGCAACGGAGGTCACAAAGTTCAACCCATTCATCAGCCAGACGGCATTCTGTCCAGTGGAGTAATTGCGCCAGACAATATCTGCTTTGTTGTCCCCGTTAAAGTCTCCGACGCCCTGGATCTGCCAGTTGGGGTCAGTGACGGCATTAATTGCGATGGAAGTAATAAAAGTCAGCCCATTCATCAGCCAGACTGTATTTTTTCCAGTTGAGGGGTTGCGCCAGAGGATGTCTGCTTGCCCATCCTGGTTGAAGTCGCCCGCTCCCTGGATTTTCCAATTTGGGTCTGAAACTGTTGTGATTGAACCAGTGGCATTGAGGGAAACGCCATTCATGAGCCAGACTACATTCTGACCGGTAGAGTAATTGCGCCAGAGAAGATTGGAGCTAAGATTATTGCTGATCGACACATTCAGGGCATAGTCAGCACTGGTTGTAGAACCTCCTGGAAAAACCTGAATGTAGTAAGTGCCTGCATCCAGGATGGTGTTGATAGACTCAGCAAAGGTTCCCTGATTGTTGGAATTTTGCAGGATTCCATTGATACTGAGCAGATTGCCTGCGCCATCTAACAAAGCGACGTTTGCATCAGCCGTCAGATTGGTTAAAGAAAGATTGAAGCTACTACGATTACTCAGGTTGAAGCGATAGTAATCGTTTGCTGTAGGGGTGACAGTATCTGGGAAAATTTGAACACTGGATGTAAGTTGAAGTGGGGTGGCTGTCCCCAGAGTGTTCCCTGCAATGTCCGGCATAGCTATTACCCTTGAATGGCATAGCTAGTCTGCCCAGATGAGTTTTTTTACTAACTATTCTTTCAGGAAATCACCAAAAGTTCTTGATTTGTTCACGAACCTATGGTATTTTCGCTGGTTGCGTACGTAGATTCACTTTACCCCAGGCAGTTTATTTCGATGGGGGGTATGGGTTTTGGGTGTGGATTAAGTATCTATGACCACTTCAAGATACTGGCTATCTAATAAATACGTACCGTTTGTAAAGCGGATGCTCCAATACCCCCCTGGTCGCCGATCGATCACCAACCCTTCTTCTCCCACCGTGACGACCGTAGAAGGCCGCAACATTGGCATTGGATCGGCAGTCTTAATAAAGGGAGGTTGGGAGATGAGGCGAACCCGATCGCCAACAGATAAATCCTGAGACATAAGATTTTAGAGTGGGAAGTAAAAGGCAGTGTTGAGAGGGTAGAAGGCAACCCTTGCGGTACTTGAAAACTCAAAACCCTCCATACAAAATTCCTTCACTTTCTAGAAGATTCCCGATTTGATTCAGCAGTAGCCTTAGGAACCCGAGCAAAACTGGCGATTAGGAGACAAATAATTCCAGCATTAATGAAGGTATCTGCCAGGTTAAACACCGGGAACTGGATCAGACGAAAATCTAAAAAATCAACGACTTTGCCCAGGATGAACCGATCGATGCCGTTTCCGACCGCTCCCGACAAAATGAACCCGTAACCAACCTGTTCCCAACGGCTGAGCGCAGGTCCAAACCATGCCAACAGCAACAGCCCTACACTGACGCCTAAGGAAAGCCAGCGTAGCCAGCTTACCCCTTGACTAAACATGCTAAATGCTGCACCCGTATTGACCACGTAGGTGATATGAAAGACACCCGGAATCACGGGAAGCGTTTGGGGTGGAATCGTCAAAGGAAAGGTATAGATGACCAGAAATTTGGTCAGTCTGTCTAGAACTAGCGCAATGAAAGTCGTGAGCCAAAAGAAAGCGTTCTTTTTAAACATTATGAAGACTAATCCAATAAGGCAAAATGCAGTCTTTTTGCCCTAGTAAAACATGATATGGCGCAGCGTGAAGGCAATCAACGTGACAGCGCAAATCACTGCAAACTGTCCCGGTAAAGGATAAAAAGAGTATTTGAGGATGGCCTGGTGTAAGGGGAGGTCAGTTTTGGTGACCCAATTCAACGCATAGGACAGACTCAAATAGAGGATGCCACTCATATGAATACTCAATAATCCGGAAAGACAGCTAAATGCCAGGGATTCTAACCGGGGTAGTGCCTTGAATGCCAGATAACCGCATAACCAGGCACCTGGAATAAACCCCAGAATATAGCCAAAGCTGGGTTCCTTGAGGTAAGTGATGCCACCCCCTTGGGCAAACACAGGAAACCAGGTTAACCCCAGCATGATATAAGCGATCTGAGAGAGGGCCGCTGCATTTCTGCCTCCTAGACAGCCCACCAAAAGGACTGCCCCAATCTGGTAAGTAACCCCCAGGGAATGGGTTTGAATACTGTTAACTCCCCAGGGCCAGGTGGGCATTGCTACAAACGCTTCCAGAAAAGTGCCGCCAATTGTTAGCAGCAATCCAATTAAAGCCCACAACAGTTCAGTGGAAATTGCCATCGCTCAGGACTTATAGCAGTTTGCAGATCAATGGAGTCCAA